>NZ_RZRA01000239.1:0-6427 GCF_003998945.1 Mesorhizobium sp. M7A.F.Ca.CA.003.01.2.1
CCAGATGCTGCCGCTGCGTCCCTTGCTCGAAGGCCGCGCCGAAATGCTGTTCTTCGACCGGCCAGGCCACGGCTGGTCGGGTCGCGGCACCAACAACGAGAACCCGTCGGCGCAGGCCAACACCATTGCCGCACTGATGGACCATCTCGGCATCAGGAAGGCTGTCATCGTCGGCCATTCCTTCGGCGGCGTGGTGACATCGGCCTTTGGCCGCGAGCATCCAGACAAGACACTTGGACTGGTCTTCCTCGCACCGGCGACCCATCCATGGCCGGGCGGCGCAACCGCCTGGTACTACGATCTGACCACCATTCCCGTGCTCGGCTGGCTGTTTTCCGAAACGCTGACCTATCCGGCCGGTACACTGCAGATGGCCGACGCCACCACCTGCGTTTTCTCGCCCAACAAGGTGCCGGACAATTATCTCGGAATGGCCTCTATCCCGCTGGTGCTGCGACCAAAAGCCTTTCGCGCCAACGCCACCGATGTCGCCGGGCTCTATCGCTATGCCCTCGACGCCGCACCGCGCTACAACGAGATCAAGGCGCCAACCGTGGTCATTTCAGGCGATCGCGACAAGGTGGTCTATGCACATATCCATTCGGTCGGTCTGGCGCGCGACATTGCCGGTGCCGAACTCGTCTGGGTGCACAATCTCGGTCACAAGCCAGACTGGATGGCGCCCGACCTGACCGTCGGCGCCATCGAGAAGGTCGCCGGCAAGAGTGTCGACCTGCAGGCGATGGCCAGGACCGTGGAGGCGCGCATCGCCGGCGACGCCTACGGCGCCGGCAGATGCGCCGATATCAAGGTACCGCAGGCCGAACTCGCGCCGACCTAAGGCGGTCGCCCGAACCGTTCAGAGCCGACACGCTTTGGGAATCTAGCGGCTGACTTGTGTGTCCGACCCGATATAGGCGATGCGCAGCATGTTGGTCGAACCCGGTGTCCGCAGCGGTACGCCCGCGGTGATGATGACGCGGTCGCCCGGCTTGCCGAAGCCTTCGTCGAAGGCGATGCGGCAGGCGCGGTTGACCATGTCGTCGAGGTCGACGGCGTCGGGCGAGACAACGCAATGCGTGCCCCACAAAAGCGACAGCCGCCGCGCCGTGTTGAGGATCGGCGACAGCGCGATAACAGGCACTTGCGGCCGCTCGCGGGCGGCGCGCAGGCCTGTGGTGCCTGATGCGGTGTAGGTGATGATCGCCGACAGCTTCAGCGTTTCGGCGATCTCGCGCGCGGCCAGCGAAATGGCGTCGGCGCCGGTCGCTTCCGGCTCGGAGCGCTGGGCGTTGATGATGCCGGCATAGGTCGGATCGGTCTCGACCTTGGTGGCGATACGGTTCATCATTGCCACGGCCTCGACGGGATAGGCACCCGCCGCCGATTCCGCCGACAGCATGATGGCATCGGCGCCTTCGAAGACGGCGATCGAAACATCGGACACCTCGGCGCGGGTCGGCACCGGTGCCGTGATCATCGATTCCAGCATCTGCGTTGCAACCACCACCGGCTTGCCGGCGCGGCGTGCGGCGCGCGTGATCTGCTTCTGGATACCGGGCACCGCCTCGAGCGGCATCTCGACGCCGAGATCGCCGCGGGCGACCATCAGCGCGTCGGACAGTTCGATGATTTCGGCCAGCCGGGCGACAGCCTGCGGCTTCTCGATCTTGGCCATGATCAGCGCCCGGCCGCGTGCGATCTTGCGCGCTTCGGCCAGATCCTCCGGCCGTTGCACGAAGGACAGCGCCACCCAGTCTACGCCTGTGGCCAGCACGGCATCGAGGTCCTTGCGGTCCTTCTCGGTCAACGCGCCGACCGGCAGGTCGGTGTCAGGCAGGCTGACGCCCTTCTTGTCGGAAATCGTGGTGCCGGCGACGACGGTGCAGACGATCGACTTGCCGTCGCTCTTCACCGCCTTCAGCTCGAGCTTGCCATCGTCGATCAGCAGGCGATGGCCGGCTTCGACCGAGCTCAGGATTTCCGGATGCGGCAGATAGACCCTGGTCGAGGTGCCGGGCTCGGGATTGTCGTCGAGCGTGAAGGTCTGGCCTTGCGTCAGCACTTCCTTGCCGTTGGCGAACTTGCCGACGCGCAGCTTTGGCCCTTGCAGATCGGCGAGGATGCCGATCGGCCTGCCAACGGCTTCCTCGACAGCGCGGATGCGTCCGACCAGCGTGCGCATCAGTTCATGGTCGGTATGGCTCATATTGATGCGGAACACATCGGCGCCCGCTTCGAACAGTTTCTTCAGCATCTCCTCCGAGGAGGAGGCAGGACCGATGGTGGCTAGGATCTTGACCTTGCGGCTACGTCTCATTGACTGTTTGTTCCCGGGGTGGCTGGAGCGCCTCCCGTTGTGGACTCATCGGTCAGCTGGACCATCCAGCTTGCCTGTTCGCCCGTGTCATATTCCTGGAATCCGGCGCGCTGAAAGCCCCGGGCGACGCAGTCGGTTACGCCTGCGATCTTGAACTCTTTTTCAGCCACGCACATGTTGATCGGGCCGTCCCAGCGTCCACCGCGTTCGGCGTCTTCTGCATAAAGATAGTAAAACCTTGATGACAGCGGCCCTTCGATCAGCGTCTTGCAGCTCGATCCCTCGATGTGCCACCAGCCTTCAGTGATCCAGCCGGCCTTGGCGCGATAGCCGATGCCGACACCAACCAGGTTCTGCGTGGCGTTGCAGACGCGGAAATCGGCACGCGCCGGCGAAGCCACGACCATGGCCGGCAGGCCGATGGCAAGAGTGAGGAGCGGCATGGCAAAGGCAGAGCGCATGCGCTGCCCGCCGGCGGAACTCATCCGAAAACCCCTCAAAAACCACATCAGCATCTCTCTGCGCCCCTTTTCGGAAAAGTCCGGGCGCATGTCAACGCACCGTTTTGTCCAATTCCAATCGATTTAGAAAGGCTCCGGCGCACAATTCGCCGACTTGTGCCAGATTTCCCGGGAAACCTTGGCCAAACAACGGCATTGCGCAAGCGTCGTCTTCGTGGAATGACGATAGCATCCTCCCCGGAAGCCAGCGAACAGACCATTTCCCGCCAATGACCCGATCCACAGTTTTCGCGCCTTTCGACATCATCGAGGGCGACCGCAAGCGAGGCATCGTGCTGTTGGGCGATCATGCCCGTCGCGACCTGCCCGACGACTATGGCAGCCTCGGCCTGCCCTCAGCGGAGTTCGACCGCCACATCGCCTATGACATCGGCGTCGAGGGCGTGACGCGCGAACTGGCTGCCCTGCTGGGCGTGCCAGCGGTGCTCGCCAATTTTTCGCGGCTGCTGATCGATCCCAATCGCGGCGAAGACGACCCGACGCTCATTCGCCAGCTTTATGACGGCACGGTCGTACCTGGGAACTACCCCATCGCTGCCGAGGAGCGCGAGAGGCGGCTCGACGGGTTCTACCGGCCCTATCACGACGCCGTCAGCGCCATGATCGCCTCGGTCGCACAGGCTTCCGCCCAGGCGCCCTTCATCTTCTCGGTGCATTCCTTCACCCCGGCCATGCAAGGAATCCAGCGTCCTTGGCACGTCGGCATCCTGTGGGACCTCGACGACCGCGTGGCGCGGCCGTTGATAGACATGCTGGCGCAGGACAGGAACCTCGTCGTCGGCGACAACGAACCCTATGACGGCGCGCTGCGCGGCGACACCATGTACAAGCACGCCATCGTCAACGGCTTCGCCCATGCGCTGATCGAGATCCGACAGGATTTGATATCGGACCAGAAGGGCGCGCTCGCCTGGGCCGAACGGCTGGCGCCGATCGTTGACGCCATCGACCGCCGTCCCGATATACATGTGGTGAAGATGTTCGGCTCGCGCACCGGGCCGCTATGACGGAGGTTTCGATGACCGAACTCAGCGACGAGCAGCAACGCGATTTCGAGGCGGCCGCCTTCCGCCGGCTGGTCGAGCATCTGCGCGAACGCAACGACGTGCAGAACATCGACCTGATGAACCTCGCCGGCTTCTGCCGCAACTGCCTGTCGAACTGGTATCGCGAGGCGGCCAATGCCGAGGGCGTCGGTCTCACCAAGGATCAGTCGCGCGAGATCGTCTACGGCATGCCTTATGCGCAATGGCAGGCGCTCAACCAGACCGAGGCCTCCGACGCCAAGAAGGCCGAATTCGAGGCAAGGCGCCACAAGGACCATTAAGGCCGGCGATCACTCAAGGCTGTGTTTGGCTCAAAAAATGCTTCCCGAAAGAGCCTTGACTGAAAATTGAATCGATCTAATTTGCCGCGCGAAGCCATTTCTTGCGGGATTCGCCTCATGAACGCGTCAACTGCCAAGCTGACTGCCATTCGCGGCCGATGGGCGCTCGCGGCCATTTTCCTCGCCAACGGCTTCCTGACGGGCAGCTGGGCGCCGCAGATTCCGGTGTTCCTGACCCGGCTGGAGATTTCGAAGTTCACGCTCGGTCTGCTGATTCTGTTGTTTGGGGTCGGCGCCGTCGTCGCGATGACCTGGTGTGGCCATTTGATCTCCAGACATGGTTCGCGCACCGTACTGCGTTGGTTCGCCCTGTGCGGCAGCCTCGGTCTCATGGTCGTGGCGCTGGCGCCCGACGTACCCTTGGCGGCCGTTGCCATGATCATCTTCGGCGGCTCGATCGGTGGCATGGACGTTGCGATGAATGCCAACGCCGTGGTGGTCGAACGGCGGCTCTCCCGCGCCGTCATGTCGTCTTCGCACGGCTTCTGGAGTCTCGGCGGTTTTGCCGGTGGCGGCCTCGGCGGCTTTGCCATCCAGCATTACGGCCACCTCGTCCACGCGGCGGCAGTAACGGCGTTTGCCTTCGCGGTGATCGCGGTGGCCGTTCGCTATCTCCTCGCCGAAGACAGACCGCAGGCGGCCGAGCACCACAAATTCGCACTGCCGGCAAACCCGCTGGTTTATCTGATCGGGCTGATGGCGTTACTGGCGATGATCTCCGAGGGCGCGGTGCTCGACTGGGCAGCCCTGTATCTGCGCCAGGAGCTCGGCGCCGATCTCGCCGTCGCCGGCCTCGCCTACGCCGGATTTTCAGGCGTCATGGCGGTTACGCGGTTCTTCGGCGACGGCATACGCAATCGCTTCGGCGCGGTGACGACGCTACGCGCGTCGGCCCTCGTAGCCGCGGTCGGCATGCTGGTGGCTGGCCTGGCGCCCTCGCCCTGGCTCGCCATTGCAGCCTTTGCCTTTTGCGGCTTCGGCATCGCCAATATGGTGCCGATCATCTTTTCGGCCGGCGGCAACCAGGAAGGCATGTCTTCCGGCACCGGCATGAGCGTGGTCACAACGATCGGATACTGCGGCATACTGGTGGCGCCGTCGGCGATCGGCTTCGTTGCCGAGCATTCCAGCTTCGGCCCGATCTTCATCACCATGTCGGGACTGCTGATCATCGTGTTGCTGATGGCCGGGCTCGCTCACCGCGCCGAATTCGCGCCAGCACCCGCAGAATAGCGTTTCAGCTCCTCGTGAAGGAAATCCACCACACGGCGGATGCGCACGCTGGTACGCACGTCGCGATGCATCGCCAGCCACACCGGCAGAACTGGCAGCGGCAGGTCAGGCAGCACCTTCTCAATCAAAGGATCCCTGTCGGCCAGCGGCTCCTGGCCAAGACCAATGCCGTTTCCCGCCCGCACCGCTTCCCACAAAACCATCTGGTTGTCGGTCCTGAAGCGGAAGCTGCTCCGGGTGACGGGGATGCCGTGCTGGGTAAAACCCCTGATGATCTCGTCGCCGCGGTCGAAGCCGACCAGATCGTGGCCGACAAGATCGGCAGGCTTCAGCGGACGGCCGCGCCTGTCGAGATAGGATTTGGCCGCGCAGGCGCAGAGCTCGATGTCGCAGACCTTGCGTGCCATCAGCTCGTTCTGCGCCGGCTTGACCATGCGGATGGCGATGTCGGCATCTCGACGCAGCAGGTTCTCAACCTGATTGGAAGCGACGATCTCGACCTCGATGCCGGGCTCCTCGATCCCCAGCCGCATCGTCATCTCAGGCAGGACATAGGCCGCCACGACCTCGCTGGCGGCGATACGCACCGTGCCTTCGATAGCCTCGACCGAACCCAGTGCCAGGAGTGAGAAGGCGCTTGCCTGCTCGCTGACCGCCTTGCCGCGTTCCAACAGCGTGCTGCCGGCCTCCGTCAGTTCGTAGCCGTGCCGTCCTCGACGGAACAGCGTGACGCCCAGCGCCTGTTCCAACTCGCCGATGTGACGGCCAAGCGTCGGCTGGCTGGCCGAAAGCTTTCGCGCGGCAGCCGACAGGCTGCCGGATTCCGCCACGGTGACAAAGCTCTTGATCAGGTTCCAGTCGATTTCTGCCATTCATTTATGAATATCAGAACGCCACCTTTAGTCAATTTCCATTCGTATTCGAAGCGCCCATATTCCAGCTGCAGACACCAACACGGACTGCAAA
>NZ_RZRA01000023.1:0-15735 GCF_003998945.1 Mesorhizobium sp. M7A.F.Ca.CA.003.01.2.1
GCTGGAGCACCCCTCATCCGACCGAGCTTCGCTCGGCCACCTTCTCCCACAAGGGGAGAAGGTGAAACGCGCGCAGCCACTCTCAAGTGATCACGCTCGGCTTGGGGCGGCCGGTATGGCTGTGAATCCCGGCAATATCGTCAGCCGCGGCAATCAGATCGGCAAGGGCGGCCTGGGTGTCGAGATCGTGCCGAGACTTGTCCGGCTCGTAGCGCTCGATGTAGACGCGCAACGTCGCGCCCGACGTGCCGGTGCCGGACAGCCGAAAGACGACCCGCGAACCACCTTCGAACAGAACCCTGATGCCCTGATGCTCGCTGATCGAACCGTCGACCGGATCGTGATAGGCAAAATCGTCGGCACTGGCGATTTTCAGGCCGCGCACGCTGGTGCCAGGCAGCGAGCCGAGCTTGGCACGCAGTTCGTCGACCAGCGCGTTGGCGCGGTCGCTCTCGACCTCTTCATAATCATGCCGCGAATAGTAGTTGCGACCGTAGGTCGCCCAGTGCTCGGTGACGATCTGCTTGCAGCTTTCGCCACGCGCGGCGAGGATGTTGAGCCACAAAAGCACCGCCCACAGGCCGTCCTTTTCGCGGACATGGTTGGAGCCGGTGCCGGCACTCTCTTCACCGCAGATCGTCGCCATGTCGGCATCGAGCAGATTGCCGAAGAATTTCCAGCCGGTCGGAGTCTCATAGATGCCGACGCCGAGTTTTTCAGCAACGCGATCGGCCGCGCCACTGGTCGGCATCGAGCGTGCAATGCCTTTCAAACCGGCCTTGTAGCCGGGCGCCAGACGCGCATTGGCGGCGAGCATGGCGACCGAATCCGACGGGGTGACGAAAATGCCCTTGCCGATGATCAGATTGCGGTCGCCATCGCCATCCGAGGCGGCGCCGAAATCCGGTGCGTCCGGTCCCATCATCTCGTCATAGAGGTGCTTGGCATGGACGAGGTTAGGGTCCGGGTGATGGCCGCCGAAATCCGGCAGCGGCTTGAAATTGCGGCAGGTGCCATTGGGCGCGCCGAGCCGGTTTTCCAGGATCTCCTTGGCGTAGGGACCGGTCACCGCGTGCATGGCGTCGAAGCGCATGCGGAAGCCGGACTTGAAGAGTTTGCGCAGGGCGTCGAAATCGAACAGGCTTTCCATCAGCGCGGCATAGTCCACGACCGGATCGATGATCTCGACCGTCATGCCGGCGGCCTTGACCGTGCCTGTTGTGTCGATGTCGATCGGATCGATATCGGCGATCTTGAAGCTCGAAATCGCCTTGGTCTTTTCGAAGATCGCGTCGGTGAGCTTTTCCGGCGCCGGGCCGCCATTGCCGGCATTGTACTTGATGCCGAAATCCTCATGCGGGCCGCCCGGATTGTGGCTGGCCGACAGGATGATGCCGCCGAAGGTCTTGTATTTGCGGATGACATGCGAAGCGGCTGGCGTCGACAGGATGCCGCCCTGCCCGACCATCACCTTGCCGAAGCCGTTGGCGGCTGCGATGGCGATGGCCTTCTGGATGACCTCGCGGTTGTAGAAGCGGCCGTCGCCACCGATCACCAGGGTCTTGCCCTTGAAACCGTCGAGCGCGTCGAAGATCGACTGGATGAAATTCTCGGCATAGTGCTCCTGCTGAAAGACAGGCACCTTCTTGCGCAGGCCCGACGTGCCGGGCTTCTGGTCGGAATAAGGCTTGGTGGGAACGGTCCGTATCATGCTTCAGGCAACCCTTTTCGAAAGCAGCGAACGATAGAGTTCGACGTATTTTTCCGCGCTCTTGTCCCACGACACATCGGCTTTCATGCCCTGGCGCTGCAGTGATTCCCAGACCGTCGGACTGGCATGGGCGTCGACGAGGCGGCGGATAGCGTGCAGCAAGGCGCCGCCATTGTTGGGCGCGAACTGGAAGCCGGTGGCGACGCCGGCAGAGACGGCAGCCTCATTGGCGTCGATGACCGTGTCGGCGAGGCCGCCGGTGCGCGCGACCACCGGCACGCAGCCATAGCGCAGGCCGTAAAGCTGCGTCAGCCCGCACGGTTCGAAGCGCGAGGGGATGACGATGGCGTCGCAGCCGCCCTGCATGATGTGCGACAGCCCCTCGTCGTAGCCGACGACGACGCCGATGCGGCCGCGATGCCTGGCGGCGGCGGCAAGCAGCGCGCCTTCGAGACCGGCATCGCCCGATCCCAGGATGGCGAGCCGCGCACCCGTCGCGACAATGCCGTCGACCACCAGCGCCAATATGTCCATGCCCTTTTGCCAGGTCAGGCGGCTGACCACGCAGACGATCGGGCTGTCATCGCGCTCAAGGCTGAAGCGATCCTCCACGGCAGCCCTGTTGGGTGCGCGCGCCTTCAGCGTGCTGCCCGTGTAGTTGGACACCAGATGCTTGTCGGTTTCCGGATCCCAGATGCCGGTGTCGATGCCGTTGACGATGCCATGGAGATCGCTGGAGCGCATGTTGATGAGGCCGTCGAGGCCCATGCCGAATTCGGGCGAGCGGATTTCCTGCGCGTAGGTCGGACTGACCGTGGTGATCGCCCAGGCGGCCTGCAGGCCCGCCTTGAGGAAGCCGACACCACCATAATATTCGACGCCGTCGAGCGCCATCGCCGCCGCCGGCAAGCCAAGCTCGCCGAAAATGCCGGCGCCGAACTGGCCCTGGAAGGCGAGGTTGTGGACGGTCATCATCGAAGGCACGCCGACCGCCTTGCCATAGCGCATATAGGCCAGCGTCATCGCCGACTGCCAGTCATGGGCGTGCACGATGTCGGGCTGGTAGCCCGAGATGGCGCCGCCGGCGATGTCGCCGCCGACCTGGCTCAACGCCGCGAAACGCCGCCAATTGTCTGGCCAGTCGACGCCGGTCGCATTGCCATAGGGGCCGCCGGGACGGTCGAACAGATGCGGCGCATCGAGCACGAACAGTTCGAGCCCGGCGAGTTGGACGGAATGGACAGAGGCCTTGCCGCCCTGCAGCAAGGGGTATTGCAGAACCGCCCGCTTTTTCTTGAAGGCAGCCATGACGGTCGGAAAGCCGGGCATGAGCGTGCGCACGGTCACGCCCTTGGCCGCCAAGGCAATGGGCAGCGCGCCGGTCACGTCGGCAAGCCCACCGGTCTTGATGAGCGGGAAAATTTCCGGCGTGACCGACAGAACCTGCATGCGTCAGAGCCCCAGCTTGTCGATCATGTCCTGGGTGACCAGGCAGATGCCCTTTTCGGAAACGCGGAAGCGCTTGGCGTCGAGAATAGGATCTTCGCCGACCACCAGCCCTTCCGGTATCCTAACACCATGGTCGATGACCACGCGCTTCAACTTTGCGTTCCGGCCGACATGAACGTCGGGCAGCATGACGACTTCTTCGAGCGTCGAATAGGAATTGATGCGCGCGCCGGTGAAGATCAGGCTTTTTTTCAGCGAAGCCCCCGAGACGATGCAATCGCCCGAAACCAGCGAAGACACAGCCGAACCGCGGCGGCCATCCTCGTCATGCACGAACTTTGCCGGCGGCTTCAATTCGGCATAGGTCCAGATCGGCCAGTCGCGGTCGTAGAGGTCGAGTTCCGGCGTGATATCGGTCAGGTCGATATTGGCTTCCCAATAGGCGTCGACCGTTCCGACGTCGCGCCAGTAGGCCTCGTTCTCGGCGGTCGAACGGACGCAGGACTTGGCGAAGCGGTGCGCGATCGCCTTACCGTGCTGGACGATATAGGGGATGATGTCCTTGCCGAAGTCGCGGCTCGAGCCCGGCTCGGCCGCATCGCGGCGCAACTGCTCCATCAGAAACTTGGTCTTGAAGACGTAAATGCCCATCGAGGCCAAGGCAAACTCCGGCTTATCGGGAATGCCGGGCGGATCGGCGGGCTTTTCGACGAAGGCGATGATGTTGTCCTTGCCATCGACATGCATGACGCCGAAGCCGGTGGCTTCCATGCGCGGCACTTCGAGGCAGCCAACGGTGACGTCGGCATTGGCGTCGACGTGCTGGCGAAGCATCATCTCGTAGTCCATCTTGTAGATGTGGTCGCCAGCCAGGATGACCATGTATTCGGGTCCGTAGGCCTCGATGATGTCGATGTTCTGATAGACGGCGTCAGCCGTGCCCTCATACCACTGCGTTTCCGAGACGCGCTGGCTGGCCGGCAGGATGTCGAAGCTTTCGTTTCGCTCTGGGCGCAGGAAGTTCCAGCCGCGCTGCAAATGACGGATCAGCGAATGTGCCTTGTACTGGGTGGCAACGCCGAGGCGTCGAATGCCGGAGTTAAGCGCGTTGGAGAGCGCGAAGTCGATGATGCGCGTCTTGCCGCCGAAATAGACGGCCGGCTTGGCACGCCGGTCGGTCAGTTCCTTGAGGCGGCTGCCACGGCCGCCGGCCAATACATAGGCCATGGCATCGCGCGCCAGCGGCTGGGTCCGTTTCAAGTCTGCCATTTCTACCCTCCCAAGTTACTCGATCTCGACATGTTACTCAGTGTCGATGGGTTCAGTCGGCGACGAGCTCGAGCATGATCGTGGACAGCGGCGGCAAGAGCATCGTCGCGGCGATGCTTCCTTCCTCCGCCCGTGCCTCGACCATGCCGCCATTGCCCTTGCCGGAACCGCCATATTCAGAAGCGTCGGTGTTGATGATCTCGCGCCATTTGCCTGATGTCGGCAACGGCACGCGATAATTATCGCGCGGCACCGGCGTGAAATTGGAAATGACGGCCACCGGGCTGCCGCCCGGCGCGCTGCGCAGCCAGGCAAAAACCGAATTCTGGCTGTCGTCGACGATCAGCCAGGAAAACCCTTCCGGTTCGCAGTCGCGGCCATGCAGCGCCGGGCGCGAACGGTAGAGATAGTTGAGATCGCGCACCGTCTGCCAAACGCCGCGATGCGGCCGGAATTCAAGCAGGTTCCAGTCGAGCGCGCGCGCCTCGCTCCATTCGCGGCGCTGCGCGAACTCCTGCCCCATGAAAAGCAGCTTCTTGCCGGGATAGCCCCACATGAAAGCGTAGTAGGCGCGTAGCGTCGCAAACTTCTGCCAGTCGTCGCCGGCCATCTTGCCAAGCAACGTGCCTTTGCCGTGCACAACCTCGTCATGCGAGAGCGGCAGCACGAAATTCTCCGAGAAGGCGTAGGTCAGGCCGAAGGTGAGGTCGTTGTGGTGGTGCTTTCGGAAGATCGGCTCCTTGGAGAAATACTCCAGCGTGTCGTGCATGAAGCCCATATTCCACTTGAAGCCGAAGCCGAGGCCGCCTTCATGCACCGGTGCCGAGACCTTCGGCCATGAGGTCGATTCCTCGGCTATGGTCATGACGCCCGGATGATGGCCGTAGACCTCCTTGTTCATCTTCTGCAGGAAGCTGACCGCCTCGAGATTCTCGCGGCCGCCCTTCTCGTTGGGGATCCATTCGCCGGCCTTGCGTGAATAGTCGAGGTAGAGCATCGAGGCGACCGCGTCGACGCGCAAACCGTCGACATGGTATTTCTCGGCCCAGAACAGCGCATTGTTGACCAGGAACGACACCACCTCGCGGCGGCCGAAATTGTAGATCGCGGTGTTCCAGTCGGGATGAAAACCCTTGCGCGGATCGGCATGTTCATAGAGCGCGGTGCCATCGAAATTGGCCAGGCCATGCGCGTCGACCGGGAAATGTGCCGGCACCCAGTCGAGGATGACGCCGACGCCGGCGCGGTGGGCGCCATCGACGAAACGGGCAAAGCCGTCCGGGTCGCCAAAGCGGGCCGATGGCGCGTAAAGGCCGGTCGTCTGGTAGCCCCAGGACGGGTCGTAGGGATGTTCAGAGATCGGCATGAATTCGATGTGGGTGAAACCGGTCTCAACCACATAGGGGATCAGCCGGTCGGCCAACTCGTCCCATGACAGGAACGTTCCGTCGTCGCGAAGCTGCCAGGAGCCGGCATGGACCTCGTAGATCGAGATGGCTTCTCGCCGGTGATCGGCATTGCGCCAGAAATTGCGATGCGCCTCGTCGCCCCACTCGTGCGCCGGCGGCACCGCCACGACCGAAGCAGTAGCCGGACGCAGTTCGGATTTGAAGGCGAACGGGTCGGCCTTCAGCGGCAGCCTCACACCATCGGGGCCGATGATCTCGTATTTGTAGGGTCGTCCGGCACCGATGTCGGGTATGAACAGTTCCCAGATGCCGGTGTCGCGGCGGTCTCGCATGGTGTGCCGGCGGCCGTCCCACTCGTTGAAGTCGCCGACCACCGAGACGCGCCGCGCATTGGGAGCCCAGACGGCGAAATGCACTCCGGTGGCGCCTTCGTGATCAATGACATGGGCGCCGAGCTTATCGAACAGCCTGAGATGCGAGCCTTGGGCGATGTAGTAATCGTCCATCGGGCCCAGCACCGGACCGAACGAATAGGGATCGGTCAGCCACCAGTCGCCGCCGGCGTTCCTGGCATGATAGCGCAGGGGTTGCCGCTTCTTGATCGAGAGCTTGCCTTCGAAAAAGCCGCCATCGTTGCGCCTGGACAGTTCACCCGCGATGGTGCCGGTCAGCGTGTAGGCGGTGACGAATTCGGCATTCGGAACAAAGCACCGGGCATACAGGCTCTTGCCGACCTCATGGACACCAAGGACGGCGAAGGGATCTCCGTGCGTGCCGGCAACAATCGCCGCAACATCGCCGGCTGGCGCCAGTCCATCCGGCCCGCTTGTCGCAGCGGTCGCGCGCGGCTTCTTCATCAGGCAGTGTCCCTCCCCGGGCACCAAGTGTTTGTTTCTAGTGATGTAAATCCAACATTCAAATTCACATCACCGGGACCACATTGTTTGCGGCCTCATGCAATCACATCAGACAGGCACGTTCCAGATTTCTTTCGCATATTGGCGGATCGTGCGATCGGAGGAGAACCAGCCGACACGCGCAACGTTGCGGATTGCCCGGGCGTACCAGTCGGGACTGTTGCGCCAGACCGCATCGACCTCACGCTGGGCGGCGGCATAGGCATCGAAATCGGCGGCAACCATGAACCAGTCGCTGTTGTAGAGACCGTTGATGAGATCGCGGTAACGCTCCGGATCGTCCGGCGAGAAGACGCCTGACGAAACAGCCGCAACCGCTTGCGCCAGCTCAGGCGAGCCTTCGATGACGGCGCGCGGATCGTAGCCGTTGTTGCGCCGCTCGGCGACCTCGGCGGTGGTCAGGCCGAAGATGAAGATGTTGTCGTCGCCGACGCATTCCTTGATCTCGACATTGGCACCGTCGAGCGTGCCGATGGTCAGCGCACCGTTCAGCGCGAACTTCATGTTGCCGGTGCCCGACGCTTCCATGCCGGCGGTCGAGATCTGTTCGGACAGATCGGCGGCCGGCATCATGATCTCGGCAAGGCTGACATTGTAGTTCGGCACGAACACCACCTTCAGCAGACCGCGCACGGCCGGATCGCGGTTGATGACCTTGGCGACATCGTTGGCGAGTTTGATGATCAGCTTGGCATTGTGGTAGCTGGGCGCCGCCTTGCCGCCGAAGAATTTCACGCGCGGCATCCAGTCGCGCTCGGGATGCGAGCGGATCTGGTCGTAGAGGGCAATCGCCTCGAGGATATTCAGAAGCTGGCGCTTGTATTCATGGATACGCTTGATCTGGATGTCGAAAAGCGCCGAGGGATCGACCTTGATGCCGAGCCGGTCGGCGACGAGGTTGGCCAGCCGCGCCTTGTTGGCTCGCTTGACGGCGGCGAACTTGTCGCGAAAGGCGGCATCGCCGGCGAAACCGTCGAGATCCTTGATGGCGTCGATGTCATCGAGAAAGCGGTCGCCGATCGCCTCGCGGGCAAGCGACGTCAGCCCGGGATTACACTGGATCAGCCAGCGCCGCGGCGTGATGCCGTTGGTCTTGTTGTTGATGCGATCGGGATAGAGCTTGTGCAGATCGGCGAACACCGTCTCCTTCATCAGGTCGGTGTGAAGCGCCGAAACGCCGTTGATCGAGTGCGAACCGACAAAGGCCAGATTGCCCATGCGCACCCGGCGGTCGCCATTTTCCTGGATCAGCGAGATGCGGCCGATCTGCTCGTCCGAGAACTGGTTGGACGCACGCGCCTCCAGAAGCACTTCAGCGTTGATGGCATAGACGATCTGCATGTGGCGCGGCAAAAGCCGCTCGAACAGCGGCACCGGCCAGCTTTCCAGTGCCTCGGGCAGCAGCGTGTGGTTGGTGTAGCCGAAGGTGCGCTGGGTGATGTCCCAGGCCTGATCGAAGTCCATGCCGTGGACGTCCATCAACAGGCGCATCAACTCCGGCACAGCGATGGCCGGATGGGTGTCGTTCAGGTGGATCGCAGCCTTGTCGGGCAAGGACTTCAGGTCGCCATATTGGCTGAGATGGCGCTGAACGATGTCCTGCAGCGATGCGGTGGAGAAGAAATATTCCTGCCGAAGCCGCAGTTCCTGCCCGGCCTTGTGGGAATCGGCGGGATAGAGCACGCGCGACAAGGCATCGGCCTTGTTGCTTTCGGCGAGCGCGCCGATGTGGTCGCCGGCATTGAACTTGTCGAGCAGGATCGGATCGACCGGCATGCCCGACCAGAGCCGCAGCGTGTTGACGCGGTTGGCCCGCCAGCCGACGACGGGCGTATCATAGGCGACGGCCAGCACATGCTCGGTCGGCTTCCAGACATGGCGTTCGAGGCGTCCGTCCTTGGAGGTGATCGATTCCACCGAACCGCCGAAACCGACCTCGAACGAGCGCTCACGGCGTTCGAATTCCCACGGGTTGCCGTGATCGAGCCAGGTTTCAGGCAATTCGACCTGCCAGCCGTCGTGAATCTCCTGGCGGAACATGCCGTTGGCATAGCGGATGCCGTAGCCATGCGCGGGAATGTCGACGGTCGCCATGCTTTCCATGAAGCAGGCCGCAAGCCGCCCGAGGCCGCCATTGCCAAGTGCGGCATCCGGCTCGAGTGCGGCGATGAGATCGAGATCGACGCCCAGGGACGACAGGGCCTCGCGCATGTTGTCCATCAGGCCGAGATTGGAGAAGGCGTCGCGCATCAGGCGGCCGATGAGGAACTCCAGAGACAGATAATAGACGCGTTTTTCCTTCTGATCGTACGCCTCCTTCGTCGCCTGCATCCAGCGATCGACGATCCGGTCGCGCACGACCTTGATCGAGGCGGTCAGCCAGTCGTACTGGGTCGCAACGGCGGTATCCTTGCCGACCCGGTATTTGAGGGCCACCAAGACTTCACGTGCGAGTGTCTTGGGATCAGGATTTTCGAGCAGTGGAGGAAGGGGTTCGGATGTCATCGCGCTCGTCATGATGCCTCTCGTGCGGTTGCCATGATCATACCGGCTTTCATCGCTCCTCCCAGCCCATGCTAGCTGATACCGCTATATATTCAATCGATTTAAACATGCCCGAACCGGCATGCCCCCTGCGGCAATTTGGCAATTCGCAAGTGTGACGCGCCAAGACGGTCGCGCGACGCGCTTCAAATTCCTGTTCCGTGCCTGCCGTGCCGCCAACCCTCCAGCACTTGGGCGACATGTATCAGGCCGCCAGCGCTGCCTCGGGCGGAACCTTTGCTCCGGTCATGAAGGCCACGGCATCGGACATCGTATATTGCTTGGGATCGATGACGCAGAGGCGACGGCCGAGCCGGTGGATGTGAATGCGGTCGGCCACTTCGAACACATGCGGCATGTTGTGCGAGATCAGCACGATCGGCAGGCCGCGCTTCTTGACGTCGAGGATCAACTCGAGCACGCGGCGGCTTTCCTTGACGCCAAGGGCGGCCGTCGGCTCGTCCATGATCACCACACGACTGCCGAAGGCGGCCGCGCGCGCCACCGCAACGCCCTGCCTCTGGCCCCCCGAGAGCGTTTCCACAGCCTGGCTGATGTTCTGGATGGTCATCAGGCCAAGCTCGGTAAGCTTGTCGCGGGCGCGCTTTTCCATCGCCGGACGGTCGAGCATACGCAGCCAATCGCCCAGAAAACCCGGTTTGCGGATCTCGCGGCCAAGGAACATGTTATCGGCGATCGAGAGCGCCGGCGACAGTGCCAGATTCTGGTAGACGGTCTCGATGCCGGCTTCGCGTGCCTCCATCGGCGATTTAAAGGCGACGGGTTTGCCTTCAAGCCGGATCTCGCCTTCGTCGGGCACGGCCGCGCCGGAAATCGCCTTGATGAGCGACGACTTGCCGGCGCCGTTGTCGCCGATGACGGCGAGGATTTCGCCGGGATAAAGGTCGAAGTCGGCATTGTCGAGGGCGGTGACACGGCCATAGCGCTTGATCAGGCCACGCGCGGTGAGGATGGGCTCCTGGGTCATGGTCATGCCGACACCTTTCTGATCCATTGGTCGACTGCCACGGCGCCGATGATCAGCACACCGGTGAGCAGCACCTTCCATTGCGGATCGGCGCCCAGCATGTTGAGGCCCATGGAAACGACGCCGACGATCATCGCGCCGAACAGCGTGCCCAGGATGGAGCCGCGTCCGCCGAAGAGGGAAATACCGCCGATCACCGTCGCGGTGATGGCCTGCAGATTGTAGTCGGTGACGGCAGCCGACGGCGAGATCGAGCCGTTGCGGCCAATGGAGACCCAGGCCGCGAAAGCGGCGATCAGGCCGGCCAAGGTGTAGACCGTCATCAACACCTTCTTGGTCTGGATGCCCGACAGCTTCGCCGCCTCCTGGTCATCGCCAACGGCGTAGACATGGCGGCCCCACGCCGTGTGATTGAGCACGTACCAGAGGATCATCACGAGCAGGACCGTGGCAATGACGCCGAGCGTCAGCACCGCAGTGCCGACCTTGAAGCTGATGGCAAAGAGATGCAGCAGCGGCGCCTGGGTATCGACGTCGGTGTCGCGGATCGTCTCGTTGGCCGAATAGATGAAGTTCGTGGCCATGACGATGTTCCAGGTGCCAAGCGTCACGATGAAGGGTGGTAGCTTCATGTAGGCGACAAGCACCCCGTTGAGCAGCCCGCAGGCGGCGCCGGCGGCAAGCCCGATCGCCACTGCGAGCGCGCTCGGCATGCCGTAGGAGACCGCGCAATTGCCCATGATCACCGCTGAAATCACCATGATCACACCAATCGACAGGTCGATGCCTGCGGTCAGGATGACCAATGTCTGCGCAGCCCCCAGAATGCCGATGATGGCGATCTGCTGCAGGATAAGCGTCAGCGTGTAGGACGAAAAGAAACGCCCACCGATGGTGATGCCGAAGACGATGATCGCCAGAACCAGGACGATCAGCGGCACCGCGGCCGGCGTCGAATGCAAGAAATGCTGGATACGCTTGACGGCCGATTTGTGCTCGTCAAAAGCAGCAACGCTGGTGTCGCTGCTCGAGAGAACCTTCTCGAATTCCTGAGCTTGAGCCATGTTTTCTCCCCGTAGGCTTCAGCCAAACGCCGACGCCAGTCCACGCCTTTCCGGTCTGCTGCCGGGATTGTTCGCGGTCACGCGAGCCATCGTCCACCCGAAGCAGCCGGGGATCAAGCCCCGACCGCTCAGGTTCCTTGGATGCCGGTCAGAACGGCATCAGCCCCAGCACTTGGCGAGGCCTTCCTTGGTGTCGATGGACTTGACGCCGGTGGCCGGCTTGTCGGTCACCAGGTTGACGCCGGTGTCGAAGAAGTTCTTGCCTTCGGTCGGCTTCGGCTTGGTTCCGTCCTTGGCAAAAGCGGCGATCGCCTCGATGCCGAGTGCAGCCATCTGCAGCGGGTATTGCTGCGAAGTGGCGCCGATGACACCTTCGGCCACCGACTTCACGCCGGGGCAGCCGCCGTCGACGGAAACGATCAGCACCTGGCTTTCGAGGCCGACAGCCTTGAGCGCCTGGTAGGCGCCGACAGCGGCGGGCTCGTTGATGGTGTGGATGACGTTGATGGTGTTGTCCTTCTGCAGGAGGTTCTCCATCGCCTTGCGGCCGCCCTCTTCGTTGCCGTTGGTGACGTCATGGCCGACGATGCGCGGATCGGTCTCGTCGCCGATCTTGTTGGGATCTTTTACATCGATGCCGTAGCCCATCATGAAGCCTTGGTCGCGCAGCACGTCGACAGTCGGCTGCGAAGGCGTCAGGTCAAGGAAGCCGATCTTGGCGTCCTTGGCCTTGTCGCCGAGCGTGGCGGCGGCCCAGGCCCCGATCAGCTTGCCTGCTTCGAGATTGTCCGTCGCGAAGGTCGCATCGGCGGCGTCGATCGGATCGAGCGGCGTGTCGAGCGCGATCACCAGCAGGCCGGCATCACGCGCTTTCTTCACGGTCGGCACGATGCCCTTGGTGTCGGATGCGGTGATCAGGATACCCTTGGCGCCATCGGCGATGCAGCTTTCGATCGCCGCGACCTGGCTCTCGCTGTCGCCGTCGATCTTGCCGGCATAGGTCTTGAGGTCGACGCCGAGTTCCTTGGCCTTCGCGGTCGCGCCTTCCTTCATCTTGACGAAGAAGGGATTGGTGTCGGTCTTGGTGATCAGGCAGGCGCCGACACCGGCCGCGGATGCGGACGAGGCAAACGCCATCAGCCCCAGAGCCGCGGCGGCAAACACGGTCGATTTCAACAATTTTGTATTGGTCACGATTTTCCTCCCAGTGGAACCATTCCGATGCCGGCCAACCGGCACCTGCAGCGCATCCAACGAAATTCTCCCAGCGTGGACGCTGCCTTAACAGACACCAGGCCGAAGCCCGTGTCAATAATTAAATCACTCTTATTTATTATTGACAGCATTGCTTCGTTCACCCATTCTGGCCCAAAAGCATTGAGGGGAAACGACGGGAGGAACAGGGTGGAAACGGCCATTGCGAGGCACGGTTCGCCCGAGGTGAATGACAGTCTCATTCACCGCGGCACCAACCAGAGCGGCATGCGCGACCACAATGAGCGGTTGGTGCTGTCGCTGGTGCGTCAACACGGCAGCCTGGCAAAATCCGACATCGCCCGCATGACCGGACTTTCGGCGCAGACGGTTTCCGTCATCATGCGCGAGCTGGAGGAAGAAAGCCTCCTGCTGCGTCAGGCGCCGTTGCGCGGCAAGATCGGCCAGCCTTCCATCCCGATGGCGCTCAATCCCGAAGGCGCTTTCTTCATCGGCCTGAAGATCGGCCGCCGCAGCGCTGAACTGGTGTTGATCGACTTCCTTGGCAATGTCCGTTCGATGCTACAGCATTCCTATCGCTACCCGGCGCCGCGCGAGACGGTGGACTTCGTCAGCAACGGCATGCGGCAGATGCGCGGCGAGCTGACGCCCGCGCAAGACAAGCGCATCGCCGGGCTGGGCATCGCCATGCCGTTCGAATTGTGGAACTGGGCCGATACCGCCGGCGCCCCGCGCGACGTGATGGACGAATGGCGTCACCGCGACATCAGGGCCGACATCCAGGCGCAATGCGATTTTCCGGTCTATTTGCAGAACGACGCCACGTCGGCCTGCGGCGCCGAACTCGTCTTCGGGCAGGCGGGCGCTGCGCGTGACTTCGTCTATTTCTATATCGGCGCCTTTGCCGGTGGCGGCATTGTGCTGAACGGCCGGCTTTTCGGCGGCCCGACCGGCAATGCCGGAGCGCTCGGCTCCATGCCCGTGCCCGGGCCGGACGGCAAGCCGACCCAACTGATCGATGTCGCTTCCATCGCCATGCTCGAAAAGGCGCTCAATGCGCGCGGCATCGAGGCCTCGCATCTGTGGACCTCGCCGGACGACTGGGGCGAGATCGGACCCGAACTCGACGGCTGGATCGCCAGCGCCTCAAGGGCGCTCGCTTACGCCATCGTCGCCGCATCCTCGATCATCGATTTCGAAGCGGCGGTGATCGACGGCTGGATGCCGAAGGCGGTGCGCCGCCAGCTGGTCGACGCCATCATTGCGGCAATCGCCACGATCGACGGCGAAGGCTTGAAGCTGCCCGCCATTCGCGAGGGAACCGTCGGTATCCATGCCCGGGCGCTCGGCGGCGCCAGCCTGCCACTTTCCGAACGCTTCCTGATCGGCTCGACGACGATTTCCAGGAGCGCCTGATGCTGATCGGAATCCCGGCGCTGCTCGGTCCGGAGCTTCTGGCGATCCTGCGCGGCATGGGCCATGGCGACGAAATCGCCCTTGTCGACGGAAACTATCCGGCGGAACAGCAGGCAACCCGACTGGTACGCGCCGATGGCCACCCTCTTATCCCGGTACTCGATGCGATATTGAGTGTCCTGCCTGTCGATGACGCCGTGCCGGAGGCGCTGTTTCGCGCCTCGGTCCGAGGCGATCCCTCGCTTGCCGATCCTGTCCATCATGAGATCGAAGCGATCTGCGCCAAACGGGCGCCAGGCCGCAAGGTGGTTGCGCTGGCCGGCGCCGACTTCTATGCACGGGTCAAATCGGCGCATGCCATCGTCGCGACAAGCGAGCCGCGGCTCTACGCCAACATCATCATACGCAAGGGCGTGATCTATCCGCCGGAGACCAAGAAGCCATGATCCTCTGCTGCGGCGAAGCCCTGATCGACATGCTGCCGCGCACGACGACAGCGGGCGAGCCGGCCTTTGCGCCTTATGTCGGCGGCGCCGTATTCAACACGGCAATCGCACTTGGCCGGCTCGGCGCGCCGGCCGGCTTCTTTTCCGGCCTGTCGTCGGATCTGTTCGGCGGCCAATTCCGGGATGCGCTTGGGGCGAGCAAGGTCAGTTCCACCTATGCACACACCTCGCCACGGCCAACCACGCTGGCCTTCGTCAAGCTCACCAACGGCCAGGCGACGTACACTTTCTATGACGAGAACACCGCCGGACGCATGCTGACGATCGACGATTTGCCGCAGCTCGGCAACGAGATCGAAGCCATGCTGTTCGGCGCCATCAGCCTGATTTCCGAGCCGGCCGGCAGTGCCTATGAAGAGTTCATGCGGCGCGAGCATGAAAGCCGCGTCATGATGCTCGACCCCAACATCCGGCCGAACTTCATCCCGGACAAGCCCAAGCACCTCAAGCGCATTCGCACCATGATGGCGATGGCCGACATCGTGAAACTGTCGGACGAAGACCTGAACTGGTTCGGCGAAGCCGGCTCGCATGAGGATGTCATCCGCAACTGGCTGGACCGCGGCCCGAAGCTGATCGTCGTCACCCATGGCGGCGAAGGCGCGATCGGCTACAGCAAGGAGCACGCCGTCACGGTGATGCCCGAAAGGGTCGAGGTGGCGGACACGGTCGGCGCCGGCGACACGTTCAACGCCGGCATCCTCGCCTCGCTGCACGAGCAAGGCCTGCTGACGAAGGCGGCGATTTCCGGACTGTCGGAAGACGCCATCCATAAGGCGCTGGCGCTCGGCGCGAAGGCGGCGGCAGTGACCGTGTCGCGGGCCGGCGCCAATCCACCCTGGCGACATGAAATCGCCTGAGCAACGCTCAACATAAGTTGAGCCCAATCGATCACTTTATGTTTCGCAGGGGCTCTTTCCAAGGCTATAAGGGCGGGATGGCGCCCGACGAAGCCCGGATTTCCGGCATCTGACTGACATTCGCCGGGAAAACTGGTAACGGACTGCGACACTTCCGCAATTTAGGGCTCCGCCTGCCCGGCTTTCTCGGCAAGCGCAACTCTGGTACCAGCGGCCGATTATCTGGCTAACCCATTTTGAGGCCGACATGCAGTTCATCGATCTTGGCGCGCAGCGCGAACGAATCCGCGACCGGCTGAAGGCCGCGATCGACCGTGTCGTTGACGAGGGCCGCTATATTCTTGGCCCGCAAGTCACCGAATTCGAGAACAAGCTTGCCGCCTATAT
>NZ_RZRA01000240.1:0-6410 GCF_003998945.1 Mesorhizobium sp. M7A.F.Ca.CA.003.01.2.1
GGCCGAGGATGACGCCTGAAATCAGCGCTGACGTGACAACGACGAAGCCGATGGCGAGCGAGAAGCGCGAGCCGTAGATCAGGCGCGACAGCATATCGCGGCCGACGGCGTCGGTGCCGAGCAGGAACTGCGCATTGCCGCCCTCCTGCCAGGCCGGCGGCGTCAGGAAGAAGTCGCGGAACTGATCGTCCGGCGAATGCGGCGCCAGCAGCGGCGCGAAAATGGCGATCAGGATCAGCAGCGCGAAGACGAAGAGCCCGATCACCGCGCCCTTGTTGACGGAGAAGTAATGCCAGAACTCGCCGAACATCTGCAACCTGGCGTCCTGCGGCTTGACGACGGTCGCGGCTTCGATGGTGGCGGGGCCTTCATTGCTCATGTCAGTTGGCCCGGATGCGTGGGTTGATGACGGCGTAGAGCACGTCGACGATGAGGTTCACCGACATGACGATCAGCGCGATCAAAAGCAACCCGCCCTGCACGGTGAAATAGTCGCGCTTGGAAATGGCGTCGATCATCCATTTGCCGATGCCGGGCCAGGAGAAGATGCTCTCGGTCAGGATGGCGCCGGTGAGCAGCGTGCCGACCTGCAGGCCGATGGTGGTGACGACCGGGATCAGCGCGTTGCGGAAGGCGTGCAGGCCGATGACCCTACGCGGCGCCAGGCCCTTGGCGCGCGCGGTGCGGACATAGTCCTCACCCAGCACCTCGAGCATCGCCGAGCGCGTCTGCCTCGCGATGACGGCGAGCGGAATGGTGCCGAGCACGATGGTCGGCAAGATCAGGTGCGACAGCGCCGAACGGAAGGCGCCCTTCTGGCCCGAGATCAGGGAATCGATGGTCATGAAGCCGGTCACCGGCTTGAAGAAGTAGAGGAGGTCGATGCGGCCTGAAACCGGCGTCCAGTGCAGCATGCCGGAGAACACGATGATCAGCAGCAGACCCCACCAGAAGATCGGCATGGAATAGCCGGCCAGCGCCGTGCCCATGGTCAGTTGGTCGAACCAGGAGCCGCGGCGGATGGCAGCGAAAATGCCGGCGGCCACACCCAGGATGACGGCAAAGATCATGGCGAAGATGGCGAGCTCGACCGTTGCCGGAAAGCGGACAAGGAAGTCCTTGAGCACCGGTGTCTTGGTGGAAAACGAGGTGCCGAAATCACCGCCGAGGATGTTCGTCAGATAGGTCAGATATTGTTGCCAGATCGGCAGGTCGAAACCGAACTGGTGCATGAGCGCCGTGTGGCGTTCGGGCGACAGGCCGCGTTCGCCCGCAAGCACCAGCACCGGATCACCGGGCAGGATGCGCACGAAGCCAAAGGCGAGGATGGTTATCCCGATGAAGGTCGGGATGATGAGGGCGAGCTTGCCGAGGATATAACGCAGCATGGCGGGCGAGTGGGGGCGTCACCACATGGTGGCGCCCCCGTTTCGCAACCTTATTCGGCGATATCGACGCCGTCGAAGCGGTGGATACCGAGCGGATCCATCGCAAAGCCGGTGACGGTCTTCTGCATCGGCATGAACACCTTGGAGTGAGCGAGCGTCGCCCAGGGTGCCTGTTCCTTGAAGATGACCTGTGCCTGTTCATAGAGCTTGGTGCGCTCGGCCTGATCCGAAACGGTCTTGGCCTTGTTGATGAGCGCATCGAAGTCCTTGTTGCACCATTCCGCGCGGTTGTTCGAACCGACGGAAGCGCAGCTCAGGAGCACGCCGAGGAAGTTGTCCGGATCGCCATTGTCGCCGGTCCAGCCGACGATGACGGCGCCGTCGTGATCGACCGCGGAAGCGCGCTTGAGGTATTCACCCCAATCGTAGCTGACGATCTCGACGGTGACGCCGACCTTGGCGAAGTCCGCCTGGATCAATTCGGCGGTGCGGCGCGCGTTCGGCATGTAGGGGCGCGACACCGGCATGGCCCAGACGTTCATCTTGAGGTCCTTGACGCCGGCCTCTTCAAGCAGCTTCTTGGCTGCATCCGGATCGTACGGATCGTCCTTCACTTCCTTGTTGTAGGACCACATGGTCGGCGGGATCGGGTTGACCGCCACCTGGCCGGCACCCTGGAAGACCGCGTCGATGATGGCCTTCTTGTTGATGGCCATGTTGAGCGCCTTGCGCACGCGCACGTCGTCGAACGGCTTCTGCTGGGTGTTGTACATCAGCGCGCCGACATTGAGGCCTTCCTGCTCCTCGACCTTCAGGTTCGCATCGGCCTGCAGGCCGGCGATGTCGGCCGGTGCCGGGTACGACATGATGTTGCATTCGCCGGCCTTGAGCTTCTGTGCGCGCACGGCCGGATCGGTGGTGATGGCGAAGACCAGATCGTCGATCTTCTGCTTGCCGCCCCAATAGTCCGGGTTGGCCTTGTAGCGGATGGCGGCGTCGGTCTGGTAGTCGACGAAGATGAACGGGCCGGTGCCGATCGGCTTCTGGTTGAACAGCTCAGGCGTCTTGTCGGCCTGCAGCTTGTCGGCATATTCCTTGGAGACGACGGAGGCAAAATCCATGCCCAGCGTCGGAATGAAGGTGATCGCCGGCTCCTTGAGGGTGAACTTCACCGTCAGGTCATCGACCTTCTCGACCTTGGTGATGTTGTCGCCGAACTGGTCATTGTAATACTGGTAGGCAATGCCCGGAATGTACTGGAACCAGGGACCGTTCTTGTCGACCTGACGTTCGAACGAGAACACCACGTCGTCGGCGTTGAAGTCGCGCGTCGGGGTGAAATAGTCGGTGGCGGCGAACTTGACGCCCTTGCGCAGCTTGAAGACATATTCCTTGCCATCGTCGGAGATCGTCCAGCTTTCGGCCAGGCCCGGCGAGGTCGTCGTCTTGCCGTGATCGAATTCGACGAGGCGGTTGAAGACGGTGCGCGAGGACGCGTCGAACGTCTGGCCTGCGGTATACGGCGCCGGATCGAAACCTTCCGGCGAAGCTTCCGCGCAGTAGACCAGAGTTTTCGCATTGGCCATGCCGCCCAGGACGCTTGCAGCCAGCAACGCGGCTGCAAAAGTCAGCTTCTTATTCATTGAGCACTCCCTGATGTTCTTCCAAGCCCCTCTATCAGGCTCGCGAAGCGCGCATATAAGCACCGTTTTTCCGGCTTTGGAACACCCCGTTTGCTTACCCCGCGGGAAGCAGGAAAAAAATCCGCAACTTTGCCAAATTGCAGAAAAAATTAGCCGTTTCTTCCGTTCACGAGATTATTAACAGCCGAATTTTTTTATTGATCGCCAGGCTGACGATATAAATGTTCCCGGCGCTTCCGAGCGGCCGTGGGATGCGTCAGGACACCGCCTGGAGCGCTGGCGGCGGCAAAGACTTTCGACGGCAAATCTTTCGCCGCGTTGCCGCAAGGGCAAGACTTGCACGCTCACCAAGGGAGGCAATACATAGGGTGTAGCGGCCGCAGCGGAGGACGCCCTTGCCAATTCAGGGGCGAGTGCGGCACGGATGAACAAGACTTGTCCAGGGAGGAACGGTTGGCAAAAGCATCAAGGACGACGGCGCCGGTGAAAGCGGGAGCCAAGGCGCCGTCGAAAGCAGCCGGTACTGCCAAGCCGAAAGCACCCGTTGCCAAAGCCGCCAAGCCGAAGGCGGCCGCGGCACCTGTAAGGGCAAGCACAAAGCCGGCGGTGAAAGCCCCGGCCAAGGCTGCGGCCGGAAAGACGGCGCCGGGGCGTAAAGCGGGTGCGGCAAAGCCCGCTGCCAGGCCGGCCTCGAAGGCCGCGGCAGCGGTGAAGGCCCCACCGGCGGCAAAGCCGGCCGACGCCACCGCCAACCGATTGCCGAAAGCGCTGACGGCGCTGGCCGCCGGCTTGCCGGAAAAGCCGTGGCTCAAGAGCTATCCGAAAAACGTGCAGGCGGAGATCGGCGCCCTGCCCTACAGCTCGATCGGCGATTTCCTCGTCGCCGCCTGCAAGCAGTTTTCCGCGCAGCCGGCCTTCACCTGCATGGACAAGTCCATCAGCTACACCGATGTCGAGCGGCTGTCGGCGGCCTTCGGCGCCTACCTGCAATCGAAGGGCCTGCAGAAAGGCGCGCGCGTCGCGCTGATGATGCCCAACGTGCTGCAATATCCGGTGGCGATGATGGCGATCTTGCGAGCGGGTTATGTGGTGGTGAACATCAATCCGCTCTACACGCCGCGCGAGCTCGAACACCAGCTGAAGGATTCCGGGGCGCAAGCCATCGTCATCCTGGAGAACTTCGCCAACACCTTGCAGGCGGTGATCGCCAGGACCGCGGTCAAGCATGTGGTGGTCGCCGCGATGGGCGACATGCTTGGCGGGCTGAAGGGCACAATCGTCAATTTCGTCGTGCGCCGCGTGAAGAAGATGGTGCCGGCATGGTCGCTGCCCGGCCATGTCAAGTTCAATGCCGCCATGAAGGCCGGCGCCGGTATGGGCTTCAGGCCGGCCAAGGTGGCAGCCGACGATGTCGCCTTCCTGCAATATACGGGCGGCACCACGGGCGTCTCGAAGGGCGCCACGCTGCTGCACAGCAACGTGCTCGCCAACGTCGCGCAGAACGCGCAGTGGATGGAGGACGCCTACACGATCAAGCCGAAACCCGCGCATCCCAACTTCATCTGCGCGCTGCCGCTCTATCATATCTTCGCGCTGACGGTGAACGCGCTGATGGGCATGCAGCAGGGCGCCCGCAATGTGCTCATTCCCAATCCGCGCGACATCCCAGGCTTCGTCAAGGAATTGCAGAAATATCCGGTGCACATCTTTCCCGGCCTCAACACGCTGTTCAACGCGCTGCTCAACAATGAGGATTTCCGCAAGCTCGACTTCAAGCCGCTGGTGCTGACGCTGGGCGGCGGCATGGCGGTGCAGAAGGGCGTCGCCGAACGCTGGAAGGCGCTGACCGGATGTTCGGTCACCGAAGGCTACGGCCTCTCGGAAACCTCGCCGGTGGCCACCGCCAACAAGTTCACCGCCGGCGACTTCACCGGCACCATCGGCTTGCCGCTGCCCTCGACGGAGATCGCCATCCGCGACGAAGACGGCAACAATTTGCCGCTCGGCGAGGTCGGCGAAGTCTGCATCCGGGGGCCGCAAGTGATGGCGGGCTACTGGAACCGGCCGGATGAGACCGCCAAGGTGATGACCAAGGACGGCTACTTCAAATCCGGCGACATGGGCTTCATGGACGAGCGCGGCTACACCAAGATCGTCGACCGCAAGAAGGACATGATCCTGGTCTCGGGCTTCAACGTCTATCCCAACGAGCTCGAGGAAGTCGTGGCGATGCATCCGGGCGTGCTCGAAGTGGCGGCGATCGGCGTGCCGGACGAGCATTCGGGCGAGGTGCCGAAACTGTTCGTGGTCAGGAAGGATCCGGCGCTGACCGCCGAGGCACTGACCGCCTTTTGCCGCGAGAACCTGACCGGCTACAAGCGGCCCAGATACATCGAATTCCGCACCGAACTGCCGAAGACGCCGGTCGGCAAGATCCTGCGGCGAGCGCTGCGCGAATGATTGCAGCCGGCGGCGCGGATGCCGTAGATGCACCTTGCCGTCCTGACCCGGCAGAGTTCATCAGGACGAACATGCGCCTCGCCCCGGTGCCGTCGGTGCCTGAGATCCAGCTTTTTACACCGCACCCGGCCAGTGGCCTGAGACGGCTTACCGATACGCACCAAAGCGCTGACGACGATGACGACACGATCGAGGCGGACAACAATGGACCTGAGCCGCAGCCGCCTTACTGGGCTTACGTGTGGGCCGGCGGCGCGGTGCTTGCGCGCCATATACTGGATCATCCGCAAACGGTAGCCGGTCGCCGCGTGCTCGACCTTGGTGCCGGCTCCGGCCTTGTCGGCATCGCCGCAGCCAAGGCCGGTTCGCGCGAAGTGATCGCCGCCGAGATCGACCGTAACGGCGTTGCCGCGATCGGCCTCAATGCCGCGGCCAACGGCGTCGAGATCGCCATTGTCGACAAGGACATTACCACGGGTCCCCCGCCGGCGGTCGAGCTCGTGCTTGCCGGCGACGTGTTCTACGGCCCTGAGGTTGCTCTGCGGGTTATCCCGTTCCTCGACCGCTGCCTGGCGGCCGGCATCGAGGTGCTGGTCGGAGATCCCCGCCGCAACGACCTGCCGCTGTCCCGGCTGCGATTGCTCGCCGAATACAAGGTGCCGGATTTCGGCGACGCGAAGGGGGCTGCGACGAGGCTTAGCGGCGTCTTTTCGTTTGAGGAGGGAGCGCGCTGACGCCACAGAGCAAGCCTAAATTCTACTCATTGTGGACAAACATCGAGGGCAGAAAATAGATTCGACTAGCCGTTGGTCGGAGAAGTCGAGTGGCGTGGATTAAAGTTGTTCAACGTATCGGTTTCACAGTTTGCCCAAAATGCGAAAATCGGGGCTTCGATCTTCAGCCAGGCGAAGACATCGAC
>NZ_RZRA01000241.1:0-6404 GCF_003998945.1 Mesorhizobium sp. M7A.F.Ca.CA.003.01.2.1
GGCCTATGAAAGCCGGATCATTCCGCAACGCACTCAGGAGTTCGCCATCAACGCCGCCAACTACCGGCACTGGGACGAGGCTGTGCGGCTCTATGTCGACGACTGCCTGGAGGGCACCGAAGGACCGCGCGAGAAGGATTTCAACATGCGCTGGATCGCCTCTCTGGTCGCCGACTGTTACCGCATATTGATGCGCGGCGGCGTTTTTCTCTACCCCGGCGATCGGCGCAAGGGCTATGGTCAGGGACGGCTGCGCCTCGTCTACGAGGCCAACCCGATCGCCTATCTCATAGAGCAGGCTGGTGGTGCCGCCACCGACGCGATCACCCGCATCCTGGAAATCGAGCCCGAGAGCCTGCATCAGCGCGTGCCGATGATCTTCGGGTCGGCGCGGGAAGTCGCGCGCATCACGCGCTACCACACAGAGCCGAGCAACATCGGTGAGCGTGCGCCGCTGTTCAGCCGCCGCGGCCTGTTCAGAGCCTGAGCTGCACCATGTCAGCCAAGCACCCCATCATCACCATCACCGGGTCGTCGGGCGCCGGCACGACCTCGGTCAAGCGCATCTTCGAGCTGATTTTCCGGCGCGAGAACATCGAGGCCGCTTTCATCGAAGGCGACGCATTTCACCGCTACGACCGCGCGGCGATGAAGGCAAAGGTGGCCGAGGAGGAAAAGGCCGGCAACCCGAACTTCACCCATTTCAATGCCGCGGCCAACGAACTCGGAATTCTCGAAGAGGTGTTCGCGGAATATGGCCGTCGCGGAACCGGCAAGACCCGCACCTACATTCATGATGAGGAAGAGGAAAAGCAGCACGGCACGCCACCGGGAACCTTTACCGAATGGCGCGAATTCGCTCCCAGCGACCTGCTCTTCTACGAGGGGCTGCACGGCTGTGTCGTCACCGACACGATCAATCTGGCCAAGCATGCGGATCTCAAGATCGGCGTCGTGCCGGTCATCAATCTCGAATGGATCCAGAAGATCCATCGCGACCGTTCGACACGCGGCTATTCCACCGAGGCGGTGATGGACGTGATCCTGCGCCGGATGCCCGACTATGTCCGCTACATTGTCCCGCAATTCTCGCAGACCGCCATCAACTTCCAGCGCGTGCCGATCGTCGATACGTCCAACCCGTTCATCGCGCGCTGGATTCCGACACCCGACGAATCGATGCTGGTTATCCGCTTCGCCAATCCGCGCGGCATCGATTTTCCGTATCTGCTGTCGATGATCCACGACTCGTTCATGTCGCGGCCAAATTCCATCGTGGTGCCAGGCAACAAGCTCGATCTTGCCATGCAGCTGATCCTGACGCCGCTCATCCTGCAATTGGTTGAACGCAAGAGCCGTGTGTCGTGAGGAGGATGCAATGACCAGCCAAACAGCACTGAAGCCCGTCACCACAACCGCTCTCGTCTCTGAGCGCGACATGGCGAACGCCATTCGCGCGCTGGCGATGGACAGCGTCCAAAAGGCGAATTCGGGTCATCCCGGCATGCCGATGGGCATGGCCGATGTCGCAACGGTGCTGTTCAACCGCTTCATCAATATCGATCCGTCGAGACCGGACTGGCCCGACCGTGACCGTTTCGTGCTTTCAGCCGGCCACGGCTCGATGCTGCAGTACGCGCTGCATCATCTGCTCGGCTACGAAGACATGCAGGTCGAGGAATTGCAGCGATTTCGGCAGCTGGGCAGCCGCACCGCCGGACATCCGGAATACGGCCATGCGCTTGGCGTGGAGACCACCACCGGACCGCTTGGACAGGGCATTTCCACGGCGGTCGGCATGGCGCTGGCGGAACGCATGCTTGCCGCCCGCTACGGTGCCGATCTGGTCGATCATCATACCTATGTGATTGCGGGCGACGGCTGCCTTCAGGAGGGAATCAGTCACGAGGCGATAGATCTCGCTGGTCACCTGAAGCTTTCCCGCCTGATTGTCTTCTGGGACGACAATGCGATTTCCATTGACGGGCCGACCTCCCTCTCCACGTCGATGGACCAGCCGGCGCGCTTCAAGGCCGCCGGCTGGGATGTCCAAAGTGTCGCCGGGCACGACATGGCAGCAGTCGCCGCGGCAATCGAGGCGGCGCGGCGGTCGGATCGGCCATCGCTGATTGCCTGCCGCACAGTGATCGGCATGGGTGCCCCCAATCTCGGCGGTTCGGAAAAGACGCACGGCGCACCGCTGGGTGAAGCAGAGATCGCCGCGACACGCGAAAACATCGGCTGGGCCCACGCGCCGTTCGAGGTGCCGGATGATATCCTTTTCGCCTGGCGCGAGATTGCCGGTCGCGGCGAAGCGATGCGGCGCGCCTGGGAGCAGCGGCTTGCCGCCTCGCCGCGACGCGAGGCTTTTGAAAACGCCGTCGCCGCCGAACTGGCCGACACGGTCTTCGACGCGCTCGAAGCCTTTCGTCGCGAACATGTCGAGAAGGCAACCAAGGTGGCGACGCGAAAAGCCTCCGAAATGGTGCTGGAGGCCATCAACGGCGCAACGGAATTGACCGTCGGCGGCTCGGCCGATCTGACGCACTCGAATCTGACGATCACCAAGGGCATGAACCGCATTGCGCCGAGTGACTATGCCGGCCGCTACATTCACTACGGCATTCGTGAACACGGCATGGCGGCCGCCATGAACGGCATCGCGCTGCATGGAGGGTTCGTGCCCTATGGCGGTACGTTCCTGTGCTTCGCCGATTATGCGCGCGGCGCGATGCGGCTCTCGGCGCTCATGGGCCAGCGCGTCATCTATGTGATGACACACGATTCCATCGGCCTCGGCGAGGACGGCCCGACGCACCAGCCGGTCGAGCACCTGGCGATGCTGCGTGCCACGCCCAATCTCAACGTCTTCCGTCCGGCGGATGTCATCGAAACGGCGGAGTGCTGGGAACTCGCGCTGAAGAGCAAGGATCGGCCGAGCGTGCTGGTGCTGTCGCGCCAGAACCTGCCGATGCTGCGTCGGTCGCACAGTGACGAGAACCGCTCCCGCCAGGGTGCCTACGTCCTGCGCGAACCAGCCGAGCACCGTGCCGTCACCCTGATCGCCACCGGCTCGGAGGTCGAGATCGCGGTTGCTGCCGCCGAAAGGCTGGAGACCGAGCATGGCGTCGCCGCCGCCGTCGTGTCGATGCCGTGCTGGGAGCTTTTCGAGGAGCAGGAAAGAGCCACCCGCAAGGCCGTCCTCGGCTCGGCGCCGCGCGTCGCGGTCGAAGCGGCAGCCCGGCTGGGCTGGGACCGCTGGATCGGCGAGACCGGCGCTTTCGTCGGCATGACCGGCTTCGGCGCCAGCGCCCCTGCCCCCGACCTCTACCGGCATTTCAACATAACGTCCGAAGCGGTTGCTGCAGCGGCGCTGAAGCTCATCATCTAGGAGGATTCACAATGGCTCGCATCACCCTTCGCCAGCTTCTCGACCATGCCGCCGAGCACGGCTACGGCGTACCGGCATTCAACATCAACAACATGGAACAGGGCCTCGCCATCATGGAAGCGGCCAAGGCCTGCGACGCGCCTGTCATCATCCAGGCTTCGCGTGGCGCCCGGACCTATGCCAACGACATCATGCTGGCCAAGATGATGGAGGCGCTGACCGAAATCCACCCAACCATCCCGCTATGCATCCATCAAGACCACGGCAACAGCGAGGCCACCTGCCTTTCCGCGATCCGCCACGGCTTCACCTCGGTGATGATGGACGGATCCTTGATGGCGGACGCCAAGACGCCGGCAAGCTACGACTACAACGTCGCCATAACCGAACGCGTCGCACGTATGGCGCATTGGGTCGGCGCTTCCGTCGAAGGCGAACTGGGCGTGCTCGGCTCGCTGGAAACCGGCCAAGGCGAGGCCGAGGATGGCCACGGCGCCGAGGGCGCGCTCTCCCACGACCAGCTCCTGACCGATCCCGATCAGGCGGTCGACTTCGTGACCGCAACCCAAGTCGACGCGCTGGCGATTGCCTGCGGCACCTCGCACGGTGCCTACAAATTCACCCGCAAGCCGGACGGCGACATCCTGGCCATGCAGGTGATCGAGGCGATCCACGAGAAGCTGCCCAACACGCATCTGGTCATGCACGGCTCTTCCTCTGTGCCGCAGGAGTTGCAGGACATCATCAACAGATACGGCGGCGAGATGCCCCAGACTTTTGGCGTCCCGGTCGAGGAGATCGAGCGCGGCATCCGCTACGGCGTGCGCAAGGTCAATATCGACACCGATTGCCGCATGGCCATGGCCGGGCAGTTCCGCCGCGTCGCGACGGAAGACCCGCGCGAGTTCGATCCCCGCAAATTCCTGAAGCCCGCCATGGATGCCTTGCGCGACCTTTGCCGGGACCGCTTCGAGCGTTTCGGTACGGCGTCCAACGCCTCGAAGATCAAGGTCATCGCCATGGACGAGATGGCGAAACGTTACGCCGCGGGAAAACTCGACCCCCAAATCGCAACCGCGAAAGCCGCCTGAGCAACAAACAGGAGACCTGTCATGAACAAGATCGACATACTGCCAGCGGGGACGCTCAAGGAAGGCAAGGAGCGCTACAAGTCAGGGGTCATCCCCTACAAGAAGATGGGCTACTGGGAGCCTGACTACAGGCCCAAGGAAACCGATCTGATCGCCATGTTCCGGATCACGCCGCAACCCGGTGTCGACCACGAGGAGGCGGCAGCCGCCATCGCCGGTGAATCCTCCACCGCGACGTGGACCGTGGTGTGGACCGACCGGCTGACAGCTTGCGAGCTCTATCGCGCCAAGGCGTTCAGATCCGAGCCGGTGCCGAACACCGGTCCCGGAACCAAGACCGAGCAACAGTACTTCGCCTACATCGCCTACGACCTCGACCTGTTCGAGCCGGGCTCGATCGCCAACCTGACCGCATCGATCATCGGCAATGTGTTCGGCTTCAAGGCAGTCAAGGCGTTGCGGCTGGAAGACATGCGTATCCCGGTGGCGTATCTCAAAACCTTCCAGGGGCCGGCGACCGGCATCGTGGTGGAGCGTGAGCGGCTCGACAAGTTCGGCCGGCCGCTGCTCGGCGCAACGACGAAGCCGAAGCTCGGCCTGTCGGGACGCAATTACGGGCGCGTCGTTTATGAAGCGCTGAAGGGCGGCCTCGACTTCGTCAAGGACGACGAGAATATCAACTCGCAGCCCTTCATGCATTGGCGCGACCGCTTCCTCTACTGCATGGAGGCCGTGAACAAGGCGTCGGCCGCCACCGGCGAGGTCAAGGGCCATTATCTCAACGTCACCGCCGGCACGATGGAGGAGATGTACGAGCGCGCCGAATTCGCCAAGCAACTTGGCTCCTGCATTGTGATGATCGATCTGGTCATCGGCTACACGGCGATCCAGTCGATGGCCAAGTGGGCACGCCGCAACGACATGATCCTGCACCTGCACCGTGCCGGCAACTCGACCTATTCGCGCCAGAAGAACCACGGCATGAATTTCCGCGTCATCTGCAAATGGATGCGCATGGCCGGCGTCGACCACATCCATGCCGGCACGGTGGTCGGCAAGCTGGAAGGCGACCCGCTCATGATCAAGGGATTTTATGACACGCTGCGCGAGGAGCGCACGCCGCAGAACCTCGAAACCGGGCTGTTCTTCGATCAGGAATGGGCCTCGCTCAACAAGGTGATGCCCGTTGCCTCGGGCGGCATCCATGCCGGCCAGATGCACCAGTTGATCCACTATCTCGGCGAGGACGTCATCCTGCAGTTCGGCGGCGGCACGATCGGCCATCCGGACGGTATCCAGGCAGGCGCGACGGCCAATCGCGTCGCCTTGGAAGCGATGATCCTGGCCCGCAACGAGGGGCGCGATTATTTGCGCGAAGGGACCAAGATCCTCGAACAGGCGGCCAGATGGTGCACGCCGCTGAAGGCTGCCCTGGAGACCTGGAAGGACGTCACCTTCAACTACGAATCGACCGACACGGCCGACTTCGTGCCAACCGCAACGCCCAGCTTCTAGACGAAAGGAACCGTCGTCATGATGACCAATCCGGGAAACAAGGTCACACAGGGGCAGTTCTCGTTCCTGCCCGACCTGACCGACGAGCAGATTTCGGCGCAGATCAAATACGCGCTGAAGAACCATTGGGCGGTCAGCGTCGAGTACACGGACGATCCGCATCCGCGAAACACCTATTGGGAAATGTACGGCAACCCCATGTTCGACTTGAAAGATCCGGCGGGCATACTGCTCGAGGTCAATGCTTGCCGGAAAGCCTGTCCGAACATGTATGTGCGGGTAACCGCCTTCGATTCGACCAAAGGCTGGGAAGCGCCGCGCATGTCGTTCATTGTCAACCGGCCGCCCAGCGAACCCGGGTTCCGGCTGCTGCGCCAGGAGCGTGACGGCCGCAGCCAGGGTTATTC
>NZ_RZRA01000242.1:0-6390 GCF_003998945.1 Mesorhizobium sp. M7A.F.Ca.CA.003.01.2.1
CCCGCCACGATGGAGGCAGAGCACCAGCCCCGGCCGCTCGCGCGTGCCGCGATGCACGAAGGAATAGACGCAGAGCGAGCGCCGGTAGCCATGCAGGCGGGCACGCTGTGTTTCGACATGCGCGAATCCCGGCCGCCAGATCAGCGAGCCATAGCCAAACACCCAAAAATCGCCCATATCGCCGCGCCTGATTGCAAAAGATGCCAACACCGCACCCGGACCGGTGTTTTTTCCGCCCGTCCCGTCTAACTATTCGTCTGTCCACCTGGCGGAATCGACTACCCGTCCGCAATACCCATGCGTTAACGAGAGCCAAAGCATGACGTCAAGTGACGAACGCCAGCCGAACAAACGTCGCCGCCTGATCTGGCTTGCAGCATTCATCGTCGTGCTGTTCGCCCTCTACAGCGGCGGCTGGTTCTATCTGGCTGACCGCGTCAGGAGCGAGGCCGACAAGGCGGTTGCCACGCTCAACAAGAATGGCGTCGAGGCCGGCTGCGCCAATCTCCAGGTCAGCGGCTATCCCTTGAGCTTTACCGTCTCCTGCGACAACCTCGCCTATGAGGACGATGCCAAGAACATTGCGGCCTCAGCCGGCAGTTTCAACGCAGCCGCCCAGATCATCCAGCCTCTGTCGCCGGTTGCCAATCTGCGCGGCCCGCTCAGGACCTCCGTGCCGGACATGGTGCCGCTGTGGATCGACTGGGACAATCTGCAGGCCAATTTCAAATTGTGGTGGCCGCTGCCGCGGCGGATTTCGCTGGAGGCAGAGGGCCTTTCCGGCCAGACCGATCCGGCCGACGATACCGATCCGGTGCAACTGTTCAGTGCCGGCAAGGCATCAGGTCAGTTGCAGCCCAACGGCGAGGATATCGACTATCTCGGCAGTTTCGGCGATCTCGAGGTCGACCCCGACGCACTTGGCGGGCGCGTGCTTCCGGCGCTCGATGCCAGCGGCGACGTGACATTGAAGAACGGCGTCGCACTGATCGGCACGCGGGTGAAGAGCCTTCGTGGCCAGGCGATCGAAATCCGCAACCTTGATCTGTCGTCGGGGACGGCGCGCATCACCGTTTCGGGACCGCTCTCGGTCGATGCCGAGGGCCTGGTCAACGCCGACCTGATGATCAGGTTGAAGGACCCGAAGGCGGTGGCGGCCATCCTCGGCACCGCCATACCCGAGCAGAAAAGCCAGATCGAGCAGGGTTTTTCTGCCCTGGCGGTGCTCGGCAACGAACCGTCCATGCCGCTGAAGGTGGTCAGGGGCAAGGCCTCGCTCGGCTTCATTCCGCTGGGCAAGATCAAGCCGGTCGAATAGCTCAGCCATGGCAAAACCCGTGAAGCTGCTGAGCGTTGGCGCTTTGACGCTGGACACCATCCTGCACGTCGAGACGCTGCCCATGCATCAGGGCAAGTTCATGGCCTCCGACGGCGTCCAGATCGCCTCGGGCATGGCCACCAGCGCCGCCTGCGCTGCCCATCGCCTGGGCGCCGAAGTATCGCTGTGGGCGAGTGCCGGCGACGATGCCGTCGCCGACCAGCTCATCGCCGGCATAGAGGCCGAAGGCGTCGATTGCACCTTCGTGCGGCGCGTCAGAGGTGCCCGCTCGGCGCTGGCCTCCATCCTGGTCGACGCGCATGGCGAGCGCATCATCGTGCCGTTCTATGACAGGCTTGCCCAGGCCGATCCCGACGTCCTGCCGGTCGCCGACCTCATGGCATTCGATGCCGTTCTGGTCGATGTCCGCTGGCCGGGTGCGGCGGCACTCGCCCTGAAGGCGGCGCGCGCCATCGGCCGTCCGGCGATCCTCGATGCCGACACCGCGCCGCTGGAGGTCCTTGAGCCGTTGTTGCCGCTCGCTACGCACATCATCGCTTCGGAGCCGGCAGCGCGCATCGTCTGCGGCCAGGCGCTCGATCCGAAAACGGCTTGCGCCGATCTCGCCAGCCGCAGCGACGCTTTTGTCGCAGTGACAGGCGGCGCGGCGGGCAGTTGGTGGCACGACCGTCGCGCTGGCTGCGTGCGCCATGTCGCGGCGCCGAAAATCAAGGCGGTCGACACGCTCGCCGCCGGCGATGTCTTTCACGGCGCCTTCGCCGTCGGGCTGGCGGAAGCCATGCCGGTCGAGCAGGCTTTGCGGTTTGCCAGTGCGGCCGCGGCGCTCAAATGCCTGCGCTTCGGCGGCAGGCTTGGCGCGCCGAACCGAGCCGAGACGCTGGCCATGGTTGCGCAGACCTGGCCTGCCTGAGACAGACCTAGCCCTTCGCGGGGTGCTCGACCGCCTGACGGCCGAAATCGGGAACGTCGATGTCCTGGCCGGCTTCGATGATCGAGCGGCGCACGGCGCGGGTGCGGGTGAACAGGTCGAAGAGTTTTTCGCCGTCGCCCCAGCGGATTGCGCGCTGCAGCGACGCCAGATCCTCCGAGAACCGCGCCAGCATTTCGAGGATGGCGTCCTTGTTGTGCAGACAGACATCCCGCCACATGGTCGGATCGGAGGCGGCAAGGCGGGTGAAGTCGCGGAAGCCGGAAGCCGAATATTTGATCACTTCGGATTTGGTCACCGACTGCAGATCATCGGCGGTGCCGACGATGTTGTAGGCGATGATGTGCGGCAGATGCGAGACGATGGCCAGCGTCATATCGTGATGCTGGGGATCCATCGTGTCGATGTTGGCGCCGCAGCGCCGCCAGAACTCCGACAGCCTCTCCAACGCGTCCGGGTCGGTGTCGGGCAGCGGCGTGAAGATGCACCAGCGATTGTCGAACAGGTCGGCGAAACCGGCGTCGGGGCCGGATTTTTCTGTGCCCGCCAGCGGGTGGCCGGGAATGAAATGGACACCTTCAGGCACATAAGGCTGCATTTGCGCAATGACAGACGCCTTGGTCGAGCCGACATCGGTGAGGATCGCGCCCGGCTTCAGCGCCGGCGCGATTTCCTCGGCAACCGTGCCGGACGAGCCGACCGGCACCGAAATGATGACCAGGTCGGCATCGCGGACAGCTTCTCTCGCATCGGTGCTATAGCTATCGCCCAGCCCAAGCTCCTCGGCCCGTGCCAGCGTCGCCGCACTGCGGGTCGAGATGGATACGTGGCGGGCGAGGCCCTCGCGGCGGATGACGCGGGCCAGCGACGAGCCGATCAGGCCGATGCCGACCAGCGCGATCTTTTCAAACATCGGTGATGTCATGGTTTCTAGCTTTTCAGGAATGTCGTGAGAGCGGCGACAACGCCGCGATTGGCCTGTTCGGTACCGACGGTCATGCGCAGCGCGTTGGGAAAGCCATAGCCCGAAACGCGCCGCAATATATAGCCGCGCGCCGTCAGATAGTCGTCCGCCGCCGCTGCCGAATGTTTCTGGTCCTCTGGAAAATGAATGAGGATGAAATTGCCGACGCTGGGCGTCACCCGCAATCCAAGCTTTGTGAATTCCTCACTCAGCCAGGCCAGCCAGGTCTCGTTGTGCGCCACGCTGCGCTCGACATGGGCGCGATCGCGAATGGCGGCGATGCCGGCCTCGATCGCCGTCGCATTGACGTTGAAGGGGCCGCGCACGCGGTTGATGGCGTCGACGATGTGCATCGGCCCGTACATCCAGCCGATCCGCGCCCCGCCAAGGCCGATCTTGGAGAAGGTCCGGGTCATCACCACGTTCTCTGCGCTGCCGACCAGTTCGATGCCGGCCTCATAGTCGTTGCGGCGGACATATTCGGCATAGGCCGCGTCGAGCACCAGAAGCACGTGCCTGGGCAGACCGGCATGCAGCCGCCGCACCTCCTGGAACGGCACATAAGTGCCGGTCGGGTTGTTGGGATTGGCGAGGAACACGATCTTGGTGCGCCGCGTGACGGCGGCCAGGATGGCGTCGATATCGGCGCGCTCGTCTGTTTCCTTGATCGTCACCGGAACGGCGCCCGCCGACTGGATGTAGATCTTGTAGACCATGAAGGCGTGTTCGGTGATGACGGCCTCGTCGCCGGGCGCCAGATAGGTCTGCGCCAGCAGGCCGAGGATCTCGTCGGAGCCGTTGGAGCAGATGATGTTCTGCGGGTTGAGGCCATGCACCTCGGCGATCGCTTCGCGCAGCCGCCTGGCGGTGCCGTCGGGATAGATGTCGAGCTTGCCGGCAATCTCGCGCGCGGCTTCGATCGCCTTCGGCGAGGGCCCGAGCGGGTTCTCGTTGGAGGACAGCTTGTGGACCTTGGCGACGCCGGCAGGCGCCGTGCTCTTGCCCGGCACATAGGCGTCTATGTCCATGATGCCCGCGCGCGGGGTTGGACGTGCCTGGTCCGGTGTCTGGCTCATGTCGCAAAATCCGTCGAGAACGCTTCCTGAGGGAAGCCGCAGCGGAAATACAAGCCGTGGCCTGCAATGTCGAGAGGCGACAGCCTCCCGCCCAAGGCAGGCCGTTGACGCCGGCGCGCCACAGCCCTAGAAGGGGAGCGAACTTCCGTGGTGATTTGGCCGGTCGGCTTGCAGCCACGTTAAACAACTTGCTAAAGGGCCGTTTGCATCCTGTAACCGGCTTTGCGACCGCAATGCCGGTTTTTTGTTGTCCGCGCCGGCCGGACACCCGTATCGGCATCGACTTTCGACGAGTGCGATGCGTGGGCTCAAAGTGTGAGATGGATGTCATGGCCGTTCTGCGTGCCCGCAAAACCAACAACGAGGTCGACCAACCGTCGAGCCCGGTTTTGCGTTTTGGATCCGACAAGCCGCTCAAGCTGGACGCCGGCACGCTGCTGTCACCGTTCCAGATCGCCTACCAGACCTATGGCACGCTGAACGATGCCCGCTCCAACGCCATCCTCGTCTGCCATGCGCTGACCGGAGACCAGCACGTCGCCAGCACCAATCCGGTGACCGGCAAGCCTGGCTGGTGGGAAGTGCTGATCGGCCCCGGCAAGATCATCGACACCAATCGTTTCTTCGTCATCTGCTCCAACGTCATCGGCGGTTGCCTTGGCTCCACCGGCCCGGCTTCGACCAATCCGGCCACCGGCAAGCCGTATGGGCTCGACCTGCCGATCATCACCATCCGCGACATGGTGCGGGCGCAGCAAATGCTGATCGACCATTTCGGCATCGAGAAACTGTTTTGCGTGCTCGGCGGCTCGATGGGCGGCATGCAGGTGCTGGAATGGGCGTCGAGCTATCCGGAGCGCGTCTTCTCGGCGCTGCCGATCGCCACCGGCGCGCGCCATTCCTCGCAGAACATCGCCTTTCATGAGGTTGGCCGGCAGGCTGTCATGGCCGATCCGGACTGGCATGGCGGCAAATATTTCGAGCACGGCAAACGCCCGGAAAAGGGCCTGGCGGTAGCGCGCATGGCCGCCCACATCACTTACCTGTCGGAAGCCGCCCTGCACCGCAAGTTCGGCCGCAATCTGCAGGATCGCGAAGCGCTGACCTTCGGCTTCGACGCCGACTTCCAGATCGAAAGCTATCTTCGGCACCAGGGCATGACCTTCGTCGATCGCTTCGACGCCAATTCCTACCTCTACATGACGCGGTCGATGGACTATTTCGACCTCGCCGCAGACCATGGCGGCCGGTTGGCCGATGCCTTCGCCGGCACGAAAACCCGCTTCTGCTTGGTGTCGTTCACCTCGGATTGGCTGTTCCCGACCGAGGAGAGCCGCTCGATCGTGCATGCGCTCAACGCCGCCGGCGCATCGGTATCCTTCGTCGAGATCGAGACCGACCGTGGCCACGACGCATTCCTGCTCGACGAGCCGGAACTGTTTGCCGCGATAAACGGCTTCATCGGCTCGGCGGCCCGAGCGAGAGGGCTGAGCGCATGACCCGGAAAAATTGCAGGCTTTTCGGATCGGGATCATGCGCCAGGCGGGAGGCGAAGCCATGAGCGTCAACCGCGACCAGCGCGTCGACCTCGAAGTCGTCGCCAACCTCATCCCGCCACAGTCGCGCGTGCTCGATGTCGGCTCGGGCGACGGCTCGCTGCTCGAACTGCTGCAGGACACCAAGCAGGTCGACGGCCGCGGACTCGAGCTGTCGCAGCGCGGCGTCAACGAATGTGTGGCGCGCGGCCTCTCGGTCATCCAGGGCGACGCTGACAAGGATCTCGAATTCTATCCCGACAAGGGCTTTGACTTCGTCGTCCTGTCGCAGACGCTGCAGGCCACCCGCAACCCGAAGCTGGTGCTCGACGAACTGCTCAGGATCGGCAACCGCGCCATCGTCTCCTTCCCCAATTTCGGCCATTGGCGTGTGCGCCTGTCGCTGTTCCTCAACGGCCGCATGCCGGTGACCAAGGACCTGCCCTATTCCTGGTACGACACGCCCAACATCCACTTCTGCACCATCCGCGATTTCGTCAATCTGTGCGACGAACTCGGCGCGACAGTCGAGAAGGCAACCGCCCTCG
>NZ_RZRA01000243.1:0-2018 GCF_003998945.1 Mesorhizobium sp. M7A.F.Ca.CA.003.01.2.1
CGCCGCACGGGTCGGAGGATCTTGCCCGCCTGTCGGCGGTGCGCAAGGCGGTCGGCGACGGCTACGAGATCATGACCGACGCCAATCAGGGGTTTTCGGTCGACGAAGCGATCCGGCGCGCTGCGAGGCTGCGTGAGAGCTCGACCTCGCCTGGATCGAGGAACCGCTGCCGGCCGACGACATCGACGGGCATGTGCGGTTGTCGAACTCGACGCCGACGCCGATCGCCATCGGCGAGTCGCTCTACTCCCTCCGCCATTTTCGCGAGTACATGCAGAAAGGCGCCTGCTCGATCGTGCAGGTCGATGTCGGCCGTATCGGCGGCATCACGCCCTGGCTCAAGATTGCGCACGCGGCAGAGGCCTTCGACATTCCGGTCTGCCCGCATTTCCTGATGGAACTGCATGTCAGCCTGACCTGCGCTGTTCAGAACGGCCGATATGTCGAGTACATTCCGCAGCTCGACCAGTTGACCGGCAAGCGCATGCGCATCGAAGATGGCCAGGCGCTGGCGCCCGACGAACCGGGCATCGGCATCGATTGGGACTGGGACGCGGTCAAGGCCATGAGCATCGCCGAATTCACCACGGCGATCACGAAATAGGAGACTGATATGCAGCGGATGGGGATGATTCTCGGACTGAAGCCGGAAAAGGTCGATGAGTATGTTCGGCTCCATGCCGCCGTCTGGCCCGGCGTGCTGACCATGATCTCGGCCTGCAACATCAAGAACTATTCGATCTACCTGAAGCGGCCGGAGAACCTGCTGTTTTCCTATTTTGAATACCACGGCACCGACTATGCCGCCGACATGGCCAAGATGGCGGCCGACCCGAAGACGCAGGAATGGTGGGCCGTCTGCATGCCCTGCCAGGAGCCGCTGGCGACCCGCAAGGAGGGCGAGTGGTGGGCCGAGATGGATGAGGTCTTCCATCATGACTGAAGGCGGCTTCGACCCTGCCTTGCTCGTTCAATCCTGGCCAAAACCCTCAAGACCCCGGCCGATCGTCACCTTCGGCGCGGGATCGATCGTCGGCGACGCGCATTTCCCAGCCTACCGGAAGGCCGGCTTTCCGGTTGCCGGGCTTTATGATCCTGATCATGTCAGGGCTGAAAAGCTGGCCAGCCAATGGGGCGTGACGGCCTTTGGCTCGGTCGAAGAAGCGACTGCTGTCGAGGGCGCGATCTTCGACCTTGCCACCCCGCCGTCGCATCATGCCGATGTGCTGAAGTCCTTGCCTGACGGCGCGGTGGCGCTGATCCAGAAGCCGATGGGCAGCAATCTTGCCGAGGCGACCGCGATCCTCGAAATCTGCCGCGCCAGGAGGCTGCACGCGGCGGTGAACTTCCAATTGCGTTTCGCGCCAATGATGCTGGCGCTGAAGGATGCCATCGGCAAGGGCTGGCTCGGCGAGATCGTCGACTTCGACGCCTGGCTGGCGCTGGCGACACCATGGGAGCTTTGGGAATTCCTGCTCAAGGCGCCGCGCGTCGAGATCGCCATGCATTCGATCCACTATCTCGACCTGATCCGGCAGTTGCTCGGCGACCCCAGAGGCGTGCACGCCAAGACGCTCGGCCATCCCAACCATAAGGTGGCGCAGACGCGCACCAGCGCCATTCTCGACTATGGCGACACCGTGCGTTGCGCGCTGTCGATCAACCACGACCACAAATTCGGTCGCCGGCATCAGGCCTGCGAGTTCCGCATCTGCGGCACAGAGGGTGCCGCCTATCTCAAGCTGGGTCTCAACCTCGATTATCCCACAGGCGAACCGGATGTATTGGAGATCTGTCCGAAGGGCGGAACGGGCTGGATCGCCGTGCCCTTGGCCGGCGAGTGGTTTCCCGATGCCTTCGTCGGCCGCATGGCCAATGTCCAGCGCTTTGCGACCGGAGAAGATGATACGCTGATAAGCCCCGTCGAAGATGCCTGGAGCACGATGGCGCTGGTCGAGGCCGCCTACCAGTCGAGCGCGGCACCGGCGACGCCGATCGCGGAAAGACCCTGATGGAAC
>NZ_RZRA01000243.1:2028-6387 GCF_003998945.1 Mesorhizobium sp. M7A.F.Ca.CA.003.01.2.1
TGGCGCGTCGCGCCTAACAAGCGGCCGCACCATCACCGAGACCGACTTCATCGTCCATGCCGGCCACACCGGCGATTTCTTTCCGCACCACATGGACGCCGAGTACATGAAGACGACGCCATTCGGCCAGCGCATCGCGCATGGCACGCTGGTGTTCTCCGTCGGCATCGGGCTGACCGCGAGCGTCGTTAACCCTGTCGCCTTTTCCTACGGCTACGACCGGCTGCGCTTCATCAAGCCGGTGTTCATCGGCGACACAATCCGCACGCGCACCACCATCGCGGTCAAGGAAGACGATCCCAAGCGGCCGGGTTCAGGACGGGTGATCGAGCGGTGCGAGGTGATCAACCAGCGCGGCGACGTGGTGCTGGCGGCAGACCACATCTACATCGTCGAACGCAGGCCGGCGCAGGGCTGAGACTCGGGAAAGTCCTACGAGCCGGTAGCGCGCTTGGTAATGCGCTCCAGCCCGAGCAAGAGAACCAGCGTCGCCACGACCAGGATCATTGTCAGTGCCGCACCGGCAAAGATGTCGCCGCGATCGGTAAGGCTGAAGATCGAGACCGGCAGCGTCACCCAACCCGGCGGGTAGACCATGACGGTGGCGCCGAGTTCCCCCATCGACAGCGCGAAACTGAGACCGAAGGCGGCAACCAGATAGGGTGCGAGCAAGGGCAGTGTGACGTGCCAAAGCCGGTAGGCCGGGCGAGCGCCGAGGCTCGATGCCACCTGCTCGAAGTCGGGCGAAAGCCGCGCCAGTCCAGCCGAGACATTGCCGAAGGTGAAAGCCGAGATCAGCACGAAATGCGCGATCATGACGATCGCGATCGTGCCGTTGAGCAGCAGCGGCGGATGGCTGAAGGCAACCAGCAGGCCAAGGCCGACAGACACCGAAGGGACCGCGCTTGGGATGAAGAACAAAAGGCCGAGCAGCCGCCGCAAGGCATGGCCCTGGAGGCGCAGCGACAGGGCCGCCCAGGTGCCGCTGACCAGCGCCAGCGCGCTGGCCAGGAAGCCGGTGACCAGGCTGGCCTTGACCGCTCTGCCGGCGGCACCGGAAATGACATCGGTGTAGTGCTCCGTCGTCAGGCCGTTGGGCAGCACGCCGTTCCACTGGTCGGCGAGGCTGGACAGGAGGATGACCGCGAGCGGCGCCAGGAACAGCACGCCGAAGATCAGTGCGAAGAGCACCCACAGGACAAGACGACCGGAGCGTGACCAGACCAGCATGGGCTAGGCTCCCAACCGGCCGGCGGCGAAACGGTAGAGGCCAAACAGGCCGAGCGACAGCGCGATGTTGACGACGGCGATGATACAGGCGACCTGATAGGCCGATTCCTGGATCGCCTTGCCATAGATCAGCAGCGGCAGGGTGATGACGCCCTTGGCGCCGATGAACAGCACGATGCCGAATTCGTTGACAGTCAACAACAGGCAGAGGCTGCCGCCGGCGATGAGTGCCGGGATTGCCGCCGGCAGGATCACCTGGCGAACGATGCGAAACGGCCGCGCGCCGAGCACGCTCGCCGCTTCGATCTGGCCACGGTCGACCAGCGAAAAGGCGGCGAGCAGCGGCCGCAGGATGAAGGGTGTGTAGACAGTGACCTCGGCCAGGATCACACCCCACGCGGAATAGAGGAAATCGACGGGCGGCAGCGGCAGCGAAAAGGTCTCCATCAGCCCGGCATTGAGCATGCCGGCGGAGCCATAGAGGAAGGTGAAGGCAAGCGTCACCAGGAATGTCGGCAGCGCGATGAAGGTATCGATCAGCCGGGCGATGAAGCCGCTGCCGGGGAACGGCACGAAGGCCAGAATCAGCGCCAGCACGAGGCCGACGACCAGACATCCGGCCGTCGCCGCGACCGAGATCGACACCGTGTTGATCAGCGCGTTGAGGAAGAAGCGCGAATGCAGCACGCGGATGACTTCGGCGACATTGGCGACGCCACTGTCGTCGAGGAAGGCCTGGCGGGCAATCAGTGCCAACGGATAGAAGAACAGCAGCGCCAGCAGGGCCGCCGGTGGCACTATCCACAATTTACCCGACGAGAGCTTCATCGCCGGCGCAGGGATGGCGACCGCCTCAGACACCGGCGTCTTCCGGGAGAAGCGAGGTGTCGGCGGGCGCGAAGAACAGCGGCACCTTGGCGCCGGGTTCGGGCAAGGCGATCGGCAGCCTGGTCGCCGAGACACGCACCGGCGTGCCGTCGACGTCGAGCACGAGATGGGTCAGTTCGCCCTGCCAGTGCACTTCCTGGAGCGTGCCCACGATGCGGTTGGTATGGTCGCTGTCGGCGGTCAGGCTGAGATGCTGCGGCCTGATACAGAGCAGGCTCTTGTCGCCGGCCTTCTCGTTGCGGCCGGCGCCGGTCAGCAGCGCGTCACCATGCCTTGCCGTGGCAAATCCCTTCGACCCGACGGCCTCGGCAACCGTTACCGGAAGAAGATTGGCGCGGCCGAGGAACTCGGCCGTAAAACGGTTTGGCGGGCGGCGGTAGAGTTCGGTCGTCGGTCCATGCGAACAGACCCTGCCGTCGCGCATGATGGCGATCTTGTCGGCAAGCGTCAGTGCCTCGGTCTGGTCGTGGGTGACATAGAGGATCGTGAGGCCGGGCAGGCTGCGGTGCAGCCGGGCAATCTCCTCGACCATGTTGCGGCGGATCTGGGCGTCGAGCGCCGAGAGCGGCTCGTCGAGCAGGAGCACGCGCGGCCGCACGGCCAAGGCACGCGCAATCGCCACGCGCTGCTGCTGGCCGCCCGAAAGCTCGCGCGGATAGCGCCGGGCATAGGCCGACATGCCGACAGTGCCCAGCGCATCCTTGATCCGCTCACCGATCAGCGCCTTGTCGGCGCCCTGTGCTCTGAGGCCGAAGGCAACGTTGTCCTCGACCCGCATATGCGGAAACAGCGCGTAGTTCTGCACCACCATGCCAAGGCCGCGCTCGTAGGGCGGCAGATCGGTCACATCGGTGGCGCCGATGCGGATCCGCCCGCTGGCGGGTCGCACGAAGCCGGCCACGGCGCGCAAGGCCGTCGTCTTGCCGGAGCCGGATGGGCCGATCATCGCCAGGATCTCGCCAGGTGCGATATCCAGGGTCAGCGGATGCAGGACGACATGCGCGCCATAGGCAACGCTGACCTTGTCGAAATGGACATTGGAGCCGGCGCCGCGAACCTTCGCGGCGTCGATGTCCATGACACTGGTACCAGTAAACGCTGCGGCCGACATGGCGTGGTCCTCCGGGTTTCCCTTGCGGATCAACTTCCGGTCGCTTCGTTCCAGCGCTTGACATAATCGGGTAGCTTGCTCAGCGCGTCGTCCCAGTTCGGCGACCAGATGGTCACGCCTTTCATCGCCTCCTGCGCCTTGGCGAAGTTGGCGTCATCCGGCTTGACGTCCTTGCGAGCCGGCATGCCGAGCGCAACGGAACTGATGCTCGACTGGGCTTCCTTGGAGAGCAGGAAGTCGATCAGTTTCTTGCCGTTGTCTGCGTTGGGTGCGCCGGTGACCAGGCCGATTTCATAGGGCAGCGCGAAGGTGGAGCGCACACCGTCAGGTCCAGCCGGCCAGAACACCTTGATATTGGGATTGTCGGCCATCTGCGACATGTTCATCTGCAGATCGCCATTGGCAACATGCAGCTCACCCTTGTTGACCAGCGCGGTCAGCTTGCCGGTCGAAGCGGAGGGGCCGACATTGTTGTCCTGCAGCTTCTTCATGAACTCGAAGCCGGCATCCTCGCTGCCGAAGGCGTGGATGATCTGCAGCATGACGGCGGTGCCGTCACCGGCCTGGCCGGGGGTAGAATACTGGATCTTGCCCTTGAACTTCGGGTCGAGCAGGTCGTTGTAGGCCTTTGGCGCTTCCGGCAGGACGGCACTGTTGTAGATGAAGTTCATATAGTTGTTGACCAGCGGCCGGTACTTGTCTGTGCCGCCATCGATCTGGTCGGCGGCTTCCGGCTTGTAGTCCTGCAGCAGGCCGTCAGCCGCGGCCCGCTGCACGAAGGGCGGCAAGGTCACCAGCACGTCGGCCTGCGGATTCGACTTTTCCTTGGCGACACGCTCGACGACGCCGCCGGAACCTGCCTCGATATACTGCACGGTGATGCCGGTGGCCTTGGTGAAGGCGGCGAATTCGGTCTCGAACCAGCTGCCATTGCCGTCATGCAGGCCGTCGGCGGAATAGATGGTGACGACGCCGTCGGCGAGTGCCGGTCCGACAAGAGCCGACGACGCCAACAGCGACGCGGCGAAGGCCGTAGCTATGGTTGCCTTTTGCGATTTCATGCTCAGTTCCCCTGTGATTGATGGCACATTCTGCGATGCACTGTGACGATCTCGCCTGTAGGCCGGAGC
>NZ_RZRA01000244.1:0-6377 GCF_003998945.1 Mesorhizobium sp. M7A.F.Ca.CA.003.01.2.1
CCCCCGCAGGGAGAAGAGACTGGCGTCAGCGCTGACACCTCCTCTCCCCTCGGGGAGAGGTCGGATTGCCCCGAATTGCCCTTCGCAATTCGGTTGGCAATCCGGGTGAGGGGGCTCTTTCTCGTGCTCCCTTAATTGTTAGTGGACTCGATCCGTCCAACACGGTCTTCTAGGCATCCCCCCGCCCGGAGAACCGCCATGCCTCTCAACCGTCGGACACTGATCGCCGCCAGTCTTTCCATCACCTTTGTCCTGGCGCCGTTGACGAGTGTCTTCGCCGCCTCGCCGGCGCCGGCCAAGGGCGAGCACGGCATGGTGGTGACGGCCCAGCATCTGGCGTCCGAAGTCGGCATCGAGGTGTTGAAGAAGGGCGGCAATGCTGTCGACGCGGCGGTTGCCGTCGGCTATGCGCTCGCCGTCGTCTACCCCAATGCCGGCAATATCGGCGGCGGCGGCTTCATGACCATCCGCTTCAAGGACGGCAAATCGACCTTTCTCGATTTCCGCGAGCGGGCGCCGCTGGCGGCGACAAAAACCATGTATCTCGACAAGGACGGCAACCCGGTGAAGGGCGCCAGCCTCGACGGCTATCTCGCCGTCGGCGTACCGGGCTCTGTGGCTGGCTTCGAGATGGCCCGTGAAAAATACGGCAAATTGTCCCGCCAGGATCTGATGGCGCCGGCAATCGGCTACGCCAAGGACGGGTTCATCCTCAACCAGGGCGACGCTGCCTCGTTTGCCGGCAGTGCCGACAGGCTGGCGAAGGACCCCGCGGCCGCCGCCATATTCCTGAAACCCGACGGCAAGCCCTATGGCATCGGCGAGCGGCTGGTCCAGCCCGACCTCGCCGCCTCGCTCGCCGCCATTTCCGAAAAGGGTACGGATGCCTTCTATAAAGGCGCCATCGCTGACGCCATCATCAAGGCGAGCGGCGCCAAGGGCGGCATTCTCGCCAAGCCGGATTTCGAGCAATATGCGGTGCGTGAGCTCAAGCCCGTGACCTGTACCTATCGCGGCTACGAGATCACCTCCTCGCCGCCGCCCAGCTCCGGCGGCATCATCATCTGCGAAATCCTCAACGTGCTGGAGGGCTACCCGCTGTCCTATCTCGGCGCAGGTTCCGCCGAGACGGTCCACGTCATGGTCGAGGCGATGCGCTACGCCTATGTCGACCGCAATTCAGCGCTTGGCGATCCTGATTTCGTCGATAACCCGGTCTCGAAACTGCTTGATAAGGCCTATGCCAAGGATATCCGCGACAAGATCGACCCGTTCCGGGCCGGCGTGTCGCAGGATTTGATGCCGAAGGGCTTTGGCGAGAGCAAGGAGACGACGCATTATTCGATCATCGACGATGCGGGCAATGCGGTCGCGGTCACCTACACGTTGAACGGTTCCTTTGGAGCCGGCGTCGTCGCCGACGGCACCGGCATCCTGCTCAACAACGAAATGGACGATTTCACCCAGAAACCCGGCGTGCCCAACCTCTATGGCCTGGTCCAGGGGGAGGCCAACGCCATCCAGCCGAAGAAGACGCCGCTGTCGTCGATGAGCCCGACCGTGGTCGCCAAGGACGGCAAGCCGTTCATGGTCATCGGCAGCCCCGGTGGTTCGCGCATCATCACCATCACGCTGGAAGCGATCGTCAATGTCATCGACCACGGCATGAACATCCAGGAGGCGATCGACGCGCCGCGCATCCACCATCAATGGCTGCCCGACAAGGTGTATGTCGAGCCGTTCGGCCTGTCGCCGGACACAGAAAAGCTGCTGGCCGGCATGGGATATCACCTCGATCTCGCCGACCAGACCTGGGGTCAGGCCGCCGGCATCCTGGTCGGCGGCAAGAGCCTGGCGGAAATCGAGAAAGGCGGCGGCGCGCGCTACAACGGCGCCATCGACAGCCGCGCGGCCTCTGGCGAGGCGCTCGGATACTGACAGCTCGGAGGAAAAGCTTGGAGCAGCGTGGCGATTCGGGTTGATCGCCCGCTGCTCAAGTGGATCGGCTCACACCGACTTGACCGTCACAAGACCAGCGTGAGGGTGGACGCAACCAGCATCAAGGCGGCAATGCCGACGAACAGCGCATAGATGCGCGGCCGGTCGAGCAGCAGCGCATTTCCGGAGATCCAGGCGGATGTGGCGCCGCCAAGCGCGAAGAGGAAGCCGTTGCGGTGCCCGAAGACCATCGATGCGGCCATCAGCCCGCCGATGATCAGCGCACCGAACACGATGATCACGGCAACGGCATATCTCTCGAAATCATTGCCGCTTCCCATGCTCGGGCCGATTGCGTTCAAGGTTGGCAGGTCGTCCGGATCGAAAGGGTTCGTCGACCCGTATTCGTCTTGACCGGCAGGCTCTCGCATCATTCGTTCTCCGTATAGCGGCAACAAATCATCAAGCCTTGCCGAGTGCAACCCGATCACGCTGCCTTGATGCGTTCGACCGGTCCTTGACGTCTTCAGGTGGCGGCTTGCTGCCGGCTTTTGGTTCTTGGCCGTCTTTGGTCTCTCAGGCAATCCAGGAAACGGCTGCCCAAAGGCGACCGTAGCTCCCTCTATCATGGAATGCATTCGTGGAGGAAAAATGATGCGGGGCGCGGATTGGGCTTCGCAAACCGTGATTCGGACGGTGACGTCGCACAGGGTTGTTGTACGGGCGAATCGCCTTGCGGCCAGTGGGCGTCTGCGCTTGGCATGCGGTTGCGTGAAAGTTGACTGGGCAGGCATCTTAAATGTTGACTAGTATACTCATGTTTCATAGTCACCGGGCAGTGGTCACTGGAGACCAACCCCCGAAAAGCAGGGCCGGCCGCATTGCAGAGAGACCAAGAGCCCCAGTCGAGAGCCGCGCCCGATCATTTGCGCAGCCGAATGACCCGGCGCCAGGCGCTCGGGCTTTTTTCGCTGCCGTTCGCCGGCATGAGGTCCTCCACGGCTGAAGCCCGTCCGTTGCGCATCGTCTGCCTGGATGACGGGTTGACCGAGACCTTGCTCATGCTCGGTGTCAGCCCGGTCGCCATTGCCGATCGGGAGGTCTGGGAGAAATGGGTGGTCGAGCCGCGGCTGCCGCCCGACGTCGCCGATCTCGGCACGCTGCTCGAGCCCAATCTCGAATTCCTGCAGCAGCTCAGGCCCGACATCATCCTGTCCATGCCGTATCTCGAGGGCATCAAGCCGCTGCTCGAACGCGTGGCTCCAGTGACGACGATCGGGCTCTATACCGAGGCCGGGCAACCCTATCGGCGCGCGCTCGAGGCGACGCGCCAGCTCGCCGGGCTTGTCGGCAAGGAAAGCGAAGGCGAGGCGCTGATCGCGGCGACAGACGCGTATCTTTTGGAGGTTCGCCAGCAACTGGCGCCGCTTTCGGCACGGCCGATCTATGTCGTCAGCTTCCTGGACCCCCGCAATGTGCGCGTCTACGGCGCAAAGAGCCTGTTTCAGGAGGTGTTCGACCGCATCGGGCTCAGCAACGCGTGGACGGCCGAGACCAACTATTGGGGGTTTTCGACCGTCGGCATCGACGGGCTGGCGACATCCAGCGATGCGCGCCTCGCCTATCTCGAACCCTTGCCTGAGGGCGCCGGCGGCACGCTGACCGAAAGTCCGGTCTGGAATGCCATGCCCTTCGTGCGCAACCGCTCGATCATGCGCCTTCCTGCCGTCCTGATGTTTGGCGCGCTTCCATCCGCGAGCCGTTTTGCTCGGGTCCTGGCATCGGCGATGACCGCGGAGGCCGCCCATGGCTGAGGATGCTGCCATTGCCCAAAGGGGGAAGCCTGCGTCGGCCGGCCGGGCCCCCGTGTGGAGCTTTTCCAGCAATCAGCCGGTAGGCGCGATCCTGCTTTGCGCGGTGCTGCTCGCGGCTGCGGCAGCGGCAACCGTCTCGAACCTCACCGTGCAACTGCCATCGGCGCTCTGGCTCCAATCGCTCGCCGCTCCCGACATCGCTGACATGCGGCAGGTGCTCGTCCACTATGCCTTCCTGCCCCGTCTTGCGATCAGCCTTTTGTGCGGTGCGGCGCTCGGGCTTGCCGGAACTGTCCTGCAGCAGGTTCTGCGCAACCCGCTCGCCTCGCCTGAAACCGTTGGCGTCTCGGCCGGCGCCTATCTGGCGCTGGCACTGGCGACGCTTCTGTCACCGTCCCTGCTTGCCTTCGGCCGCGAATGGGTGGCGCTGGCCGGCGCATTTATGGCCCTTGCCGCCGTCATCGCTCTGTCCTGGCACAAGGGCCTGTCGCCGCTTTCGGTGGTGCTGGCGGGGCTTGTGGTCAGCCTCTATGCCGGCGCCATCGGTGCCGCTCTCATCGTGCTGCGGCATGAATGGCTGGCCAGCCTGTTCATCTGGGGCGCCGGTTCGCTCGGCCAGCAGGATTGGTCGACGACGCTGTGGCTTTTGCCCCGCATCGGCACTGCTGCGCTTGCGATCTTCTTCATGGTGCGGCCCCTGACCCTGCTTGGCCTCGACGATGAAGGCGCGCGCAGCCTTGGCGTGCCGCTCGGCGCCTATCGCTTCGCCGGACTGGCGGCCGCCGTCGCGCTGATCGCGTTTGTCGTTGCCGCTGTCGGCGTCATCGGCTTCGTCGGCCTGGCCGCGGCGACGCTCGCGCGCATCGGCGGTGGCCGGCGGCTTGGCCAACAACTGGTGATGGCGCCGCTGATCGGCGGCGCGTTGCTGTGGGCCGCCGATCAAGGCGTGCAGATCGCCACCGGGCCGCAAGGCGACCTGCTGCCGACCGGAGCGATCACAGCACTTCTCGGTGCGCCGCTGCTGCTCTGGCTGCTGCCGCGCCTTGCGCTTGGCTCGGAAGCCCCGACCTTGATGGCCGTGCGCCTGCCGCGCGCAAGCCGGCCCGGCCTTGTTCTCATGGCACTCGGCCTGGCTCTGCTTCTGCTGCTCGGGCTGGCCCTGCTCCATGAACCGGGTCCGCATGGCTGGACCTTCGCCTTCGGCGACGAGCTGCAGCCTTTGCTGTCGTGGCGGTGGCCTCGCGTGCTTGCCGCGCTGAGTGCCGGGGCGATGCTGGCGCTTGCCGGGCTGATGATGCAGCGGCTGACCGGCAATCCGATGGCCAGCCCCGAAGTGCTGGGCATCAGTGCCGGTGCCGCCCTTGGCATGATGGTGGCGCTGTTTGCGCTCGTCGATGCCGGGCGCCCGGTTCAGACGGCGGCGGCAACGATCGGGGCCTTCGCCGCTTTGCTGGTGACGCTGGCGATCGGCCGTCGTGCCGCCTATGCGCCGGAGCGGCTGCTGCTTGCCGGCGTTGCCCTGACGGCCTTGTTCGACGCGCTGATCCTGGTGCTCACCGCGACCGGCGATCCTCGCGCCATGCTGCTGCTCAACTGGCTGACCGGTTCGACCTATGGCGTCGATGTCGGTGACGCCCTGCTGACCGGTGGTATCGCGGTCTGCCTCTTCGCGCTCGCGCCTTTCTTCATGCGCTGGCTCGACATCCTGCCGCTCGGCTCCGCCGCCGTTCAGGGCCTTGGCATCAACCTGAAGAGGGCGCGGCTTCTCGTGCTGCTGGCCGTCGCGGCACTCACCGCGGCTTCGACGCTGATCGTCGGTCCGCTGACCTTCATCGGCCTTATGGCGCCGCATCTTGCTCGTCGCCTTGGCCTTTCCCGTGCGCTGCCGCAGGCCATTGGCGCGGTGCTCGCCGGCGCGCTGATCATGGTCGCCGCCGACTGGGTGGGCCGGATCGCCATCTTCCCGCGCCAGATCCCGGCCGGTCTCGTCGCCACGTTGATCGGCGGCCCGGTGCTGATGTGGCTGCTGCGCCGCCGCTGACCGTTTTGCCTGGAGATATCCATGTCCAAGATATCCATGTCCAACGCGACGCCAGCCCTGATCGCCAACACGGCGGTCCACGATCTTGTTCCGGCGCAGGGCGGCGCGCCCTGGCGGATATTCCTGCATGTGCCGTCCGGGCCGGTGCCCGAGGCCGGCTGGCCGGTCCTCTACATGACCGACGGCAACGCCGTCATCGGCACGGCGGTCGACGCCATGCGCGCGCAGGCCTTCTATCCCACGGGCACCAATGTCGGCTGGGGCGTCATCGTCGCCATCGGCTATCCCGTCGACGGCGCCTATGATCCGCTGCGCCGCTCATGGGATCTCGGCCCGCCGCCAGGCAAGACCTACCCGCCCTTCCACGAAGGCACGTCCGAAGTCCGGACCGGTGGGGCAGGGAAATTCCTTGCTTTCATCGAGGATGAGCTGAAGCCGTGGGTCGCCAGCCGGGTCACGGTCGATGCCAGCCGCCAGGCGCTTTACGGCCATTCTTTCGGTGGCCTGTTTGCGCTCTACGCCCTGTTCACGCGGCCTTCTTCCTTTCAGACCTGGATCGCGGCGAGCCCCGCCATCTATTGGGA
>NZ_RZRA01000245.1:0-6356 GCF_003998945.1 Mesorhizobium sp. M7A.F.Ca.CA.003.01.2.1
ATTCCTGGCCGTCCGCCGCGGCAGGGCCGGTGAGCGGCGCAAGCAGGCCGATCTTGACGACGTCGGCAAAGGCGGGGGCGGCTGATGCGGCAAACATGCCGATCAACGTCGTGCTCATCAGCATATGGCGGATTCGACTTGCGGCGGATTTGGGCTTCATCGTGCTGTTCCCTGTTTTCCTCCCGTTCATCGGGAGTTGGATAATTGACAATCTACGCATAATTGTTCTTATTTGAAAAGGATTTTTCAACGCAACCTGGCCGGGAAGATGGTTCCCGCAAAGGTATGGAAGCCGTGGCGCTTTGCTGCGCAACTGCATTAAAACAGGGCAAGTCCCGACGGAGCGGACAATGACGATCTCGCAGAAGACCCTTGAAACCAGCCACGGCAAGATCGCGGTGCGTGAGACCAGCGGCCAGGGAACCGCTGTCATGCTGATCCACGGCAATTCATCTTCCAGTGCCGTTTTCCGCAACCAGTTGGACGGCCCGTTGGGCGAGCGATATCACCTCATCGCTCCCGACCTACCCGGCCATGGAGCGTCCGGCGATGCGATCGATCCAGAGCGTTCCTACAGCATGGAAGGCTATGCCGATGCCATGACCGAAGTGCTCGGGCTGCTCGGCATCGACAAGGCCATCGTCTTCGGCTGGTCGCTCGGCGGCCATATCGGGCTTGAGATGATCGACCGCTTTCCCGGCCTGCTTGGCTTGATGATCACCGGCACGCCGCCTGTCTCGCCCGAGGAGGTCGGTAGCGGATTCAAGCCGAGCCCGCATATGCATCTCGCCGGGCAGGAGACCTTCACCGGCGCCGACGTGGAGGCCTATGCGCGCAGCACTTGCGGCGAGCCGTTCGAGCCGTTTCTCATCGACACGGTGGCGCGCACCGATGGACGGGCGCGGCGCCTGATGTTCGAAAAGTTCGCGGCCGGCACTGGCCGGAACCAGCGCGAGATCGTGGCCGGCAAGACGCCGCCGATCGCCGTTCTGAACGGCATCGACGAGCCATTCGTCAACACCGATTTCGTCTCCGCTGTGAAATTCTCCAATCTATGGGAAGGCAAGACCCATCTGCTCGACAAATCCGGCCACGCGCCGTTCTGGGATTCGCCGGATCGCTTCAATCCGGTCCTCGCCCGCTTCCTGGCAAGCGTCGACATAGCGTAGGTCCGTCGGAAACCGGCGCCACGGACCCGCCTTCGCGTTGGGTGGGTGACAATCACGCGCATCTGTCGTATATTGACATAAAGATATCCTTATGTGACATGAAAAGGCCTGTCGCCAAAGGGATAAAAAATGTCGCAGAATTCTGCCTCGCTGGACGCATTGTTCGGCCCCGTCGCGGCAAAACCGGACGGCCCGGAAGTGCTTGCCGCGCTGACAGCGGCGGCACGCGAGCGCATTCTCATCCTCGACGGCGCCATGGGCACCCAGATCCAGGGCCTCGGGTTTAACGAGGACCAATTCCGCGGCGAGGCTTTCGCCGGCTGCGCCTGCCATCAGCAGGGCAACAACGACCTTTTGATCCTGACCCAGCCCGGGGCGATCGAGGAGATCCATTATCAATACGCCATCGCAGGCGCCGACATCCTGGAGACCAATACTTTCTCCTCGACCTCGATCGCCCAGGCCGACTACGGCATGGAAGATGCCGTCTATGCGCTGAACCGCGATGGCGCGCGGCTGGTCAGGCGCGCCGCTGTTCGGGCCGAGCAGCAGGACGGCAAACGAAGGTTTGTCGCCGGAGCGCTCGGGCCGACAAACCGCACCGCCTCGATGTCGCCCGACGTCAACAATCCCGGCTATCGCGCCGTGACCTTCGACGATTTGCGCCTCGCCTATGGCGAGCAGCTGCGCGGGTTGATCGATGGCGGCGCCGACATCATCCTGATCGAGACCATCTTCGACACGCTGAACGCCAAGGCGGCGATCTTCGCGGCGGAAGAGATCTTCATCGAGAAGGGCGTGCGCCTGCCCGTGATGATATCGGGCACCATCACGGACCTCTCCGGCCGCACGCTGTCGGGCCAGACGCCGACCGCCTTCTGGCATTCGGTGCGCCATGCCAACCCCTTCACCATCGGCCTCAACTGCGCGCTCGGCGCCAACGCCATGCGAGCGCATCTGGCCGAAATATCCGGTGTCGCCGACACCTTTGTCTGCGCTTATCCGAATGCCGGCCTGCCCAACGAATTCGGCCGGTATGACGAAAGCCCGGACTTCATGGCCGCCCAGATCGAGGATTTCGCGCGTGAGGGACTGGTCAATGTCGTCGGCGGCTGCTGCGGCTCGACGCCGGAGCACATCCGCGCCATCGCCGAGGCGGTGCGGAAGTATCCGCCGCGCGCCATTCCGGACATTGAGCCCAGGATGCGCCTGTCCGGGCTGGAGCCATTCACGCTCACCGACGAGATCCCCTTCGTCAATGTCGGCGAGCGAACCAATGTCACCGGCTCGGCCAAGTTCCGGAAACTGATCACGGCGGGCGACTATGTCGCCGCGCTCGACGTCGCCCGCGACCAGGTCGCCAACGGCGCGCAGATCATCGACATCAACATGGACGAGGGTCTGATCGATTCGAAGAAGGCCATGGTCGAATACCTCAACCTGATCGCCGCCGAGCCGGACATCGCCCGCGTTCCTGTCATGGTCGACAGTTCGAAATGGGAGATCATCGAAGCCGGCTTGAAATGCGTGCAGGGCAAGCCGCTGGTCAACTCCATCTCGATGAAGGAGGGCGAAGAAGCCTTCCTGCATCATGCCAGGCTGGTCCGCGCCTATGGCGCCGCCGTCGTCGTCATGGCCTTCGACGAGGATGGCCAGGCCGACACCAAGGCGCGCAAGGTCGAGATCTGCACCCGCGCCTACAAGCTCCTCACCGAGCAGGCCGGCTTCCCGCCCGAGGACATCGTCTTCGATCCCAACGTGTTCGCCATCGCCACCGGCATCGAGGAGCACGACAATTACGGCGTCGACTTCATCGAGGCGGCCGGCGAGATCACCGCCACGCTGCCGCATGTCCACATTTCTGGCGGCGTGTCGAACCTGTCTTTCTCGTTCCGTGGCAACGAGCCGGTGCGCGAGGCCATGCATGCCGTATTCCTTTACCATGCCATCCAGCGCGGCATGGACATGGGCATCGTCAATGCCGGCCAGCTCGCCGTCTACGATACGATCGAGCCTGATCTGCGCGAGGCCTGCGAGGATGTCGTGCTCAACCGCGCGCCCAAGGCCGGCGGCACCGCCACCGAACGCATGCTGGAGATCGCCGAACGCTTCAAGGGCACGGCCGGCAAGGAAGCGCAGGAGCGCGATCTCGTCTGGCGCGAATGGACTGTCGAACAGCGGATCAGCCATGCGCTGGTCAACGGCATCACCGAATTCATCGACGCCGACACCGAGGAAGCACGGCTTGCCGCCGAGCGGCCGCTGCATGTCATCGAAGGCCCGCTGATGGCCGGCATGAACGTCGTCGGTGATCTGTTCGGCGCGGGAAAGATGTTCCTGCCGCAAGTGGTGAAGTCGGCGCGGGTAATGAAGCAGGCGGTGGCTGGACTGCTGCCGCACATGGAAGCCGAGAAGCTGGCAAACGCCGCCAACGGCATCGACAATGGCGAACGCAAAACGGCCGGAAAAATCCTGATGGCGACGGTCAAGGGCGATGTCCATGACATCGGCAAGAACATCGTCGGCGTGGTTCTCGCCTGCAACAATTACGAGATCATCGATCTCGGCGTCATGGTGCCGGCGGCCAGGATCCTGCAGACGGCGCGCGAGCAAAATGTCGATATCATCGGCCTGTCCGGCCTGATTACGCCGTCGCTGGACGAGATGGCGCACATGGCCGCCGAGATGGAGCGTGAAGGCTTCGACATTCCGCTGCTGATCGGCGGCGCGACGACCAGCCGCGTGCACACGGCGGTGAAGATCCACCCGCGCTACAGCAAGGGGCAGACGGTCTATGTCACCGACGCCAGCCGCGCGGTCGGCGTGGTCTCATCCTTGCTGTCCAACGAGAGCAAGCGCGGCTTTGTCGATACGGTGCGCGCCGAATACAAGAAGGTCGCCGATGCGCATGCCCGCTCGGAAGCCGACAAGCAGCGTTTGCCGCTGGCCAAGGCGAGGGCCAATGCGCATCGGATAGACTGGTCCGAATATGAGCCGCCGAAGCCGTCCTTCACAGGCGTGAAGGTGTTCGAGAACTGGGACCTGACCGAGCTCGCGCGCTACATCGATTGGACGCCGTTCTTCCAGACCTGGGAGCTGAAGGGCCGCTATCCCAAAATACTCGAAGACGAGGCGCAAGGTGCCGCCGCACGCCAGCTGTTCGAGGATGCGCAGGCGATGCTGAACAAGATCATCGCCGAGAAATGGTTCGCGCCGCGCGGCGTCATCGGCTTCTGGCCGGCCAACACCGTCGGCGACGACATCAGGCTGTTTACGGACGAGAAGCGGTCGCAGGAACTGGCGACGTTCTTCACCTTGCGCCAGCAACTGACCAAGCGCGACGGCAAGGCCAATGTTGCCCTGTCGGATTTCGTCGCGCCGGCGGAGTGCGGCAAGGCCGATTACATCGGCGGCTTCATCGTCACCGCCGGCATCGAGGAGGTGGCGATCGCCGAACGCTTCGAACGCGCCAACGACGACTATTCCTCGATCATGGTCAAGGCGCTGGCCGACCGCTTCGCCGAAGCCTTTGCCGAGCGCATGCATGAGAAGGTGCGCAAGGAATTCTGGGGCTACGTGCCAGACGAATCGTTGGCGCCGGACGAGCTGATCGGCGAACCCTATCGCGGCATCCGACCGGCGCCCGGCTATCCGGCTCAGCCCGACCATACGGAGAAGGCGACTTTGTTCCGGCTGCTCGACGGCGAAGGCAATGCCGGCGTGAGACTGACCGAAAGCTATGCGATGTGGCCGGGTTCATCCGTCTCGGGGATCTATCTGGCGCATCCCGAAAGCTATTATTTCGGCGTCGCCAAGATCGAGCGCGACCAGGTCGAGGATTATGCGCGCCGCAAGGCGATGCCGTTGGTCGAGGCCGAGCGCTGGCTTGGCCCCATCCTCAACTACGTGCCGGCACACTATGCCGAGGCGGCTGAATAGCCGATGCCGGCGCGCCTGACGGGAGCGACAGGCGAATGCCGGTCGCTTCTCCATTGTCATCCTGGCCCGCTTCGATTCCTGTGGGCTATTGCATGGCCGACGGGTTCATCCACAGCAGCTCCCAGACGTTGCCGTCCGGATCTTCGATGTGGCGGTTGAACATGAAACCAAGATCCTGCGCCGGGTTGGGATCGGCGCGACCGCCTGCCGCCACGCCCTTCTCGATTACGACATTGACCTCGTCCTTGCTGTCGACGGTGAGTGCGATCAACATCTGGCTGTCCCGCTTGGGGTCGCCGATCGGGCGCGCTGTGAACTGGCTGTAATGCTGGTGCGTCAGCAACATGACCCCGATCGAGTCTGAGAACATGATCGAGCTGGACTGGTCGCTCGAGAACTGCGGGTTCAGCGTGCCCCCGATCGCGAGATAGAACTTGGTCGCCGCCTGCAGATCGCGTACCGGTAGATTGAGGAAGATCATTTTGGTCATCGGTCTAAGCCTTGCTGCCGTTGATGGGTACTAGCCAGTCTAGTACTGTAACTATGGCTACCATGCGGGAACGGTACCGTCTAGTACTGGTTGAGAGGCGCTATGAAAATTGATGGTGAGACCAGGTCGGCTCGCAAGGATCGTGAAATCATTGAAGCGGCTACGGCCGCCTTCATCGCCAAGGGCTATGATGGAACCAGCATGGAAGAGATCGCCACCAAAGCAGGCGCATCCAAGCAGACTGTCTACAAGCATTTCACGGACAAGGAGACGCTTTTCGGCGAAGTCGTCGAGTCCACCGCCAGCCAGACCAACGATGTCGTCGAGTCGGTGACGATGCTGCTTTCCGAGGCGAAATTCATGGAGGGTGGGCTACAGCAGCTTGCCCGACGCATGACAACGACGCTGATGGACGAAGAGCTGCTGAAGCTGCGGCGTCTGATTATCGCCAACGCGGATCGGATGCCGCAGCTTGGCCGGAGCTGGTATGAAAAAGGTTTTGAACGCATGCTTGCCTCGGTGGCATCATGCTTTCAAAAGCTTACCAGTCGAGGCCTGTTGCAGACCAGCGATCCCCGTCTGGCGGCCAGCCATCTCTTCGGAATGCTTCTCTGGATCCCAATGAACGAAGCCATGTTCACCGGAAGCAACCCGCGTTCGAAGGCGGATCTCGAGCGGCACGCCGATGCTTCGGTCGAAGCATTCCTTGCCGCCTATGGGGCGCGGCCGAAATAGTCGCGCGCCGCTCCGCCAGCGAC
>NZ_RZRA01000246.1:0-6349 GCF_003998945.1 Mesorhizobium sp. M7A.F.Ca.CA.003.01.2.1
GCTATGTCCTGGCCAAGCCCTTCGTGATGAGCGTCATCATCGGCGCCAGCCGCATGGAGCAGCTGGAGCAGAACCTTGCCGCCACTGAGGTGAAGCTCGACACCGACGATCTGGTTCGTCTCGACGAGGTCAGCGCCCTGCCGTCCGAATATCCAGGCTGGATGCTGGAGCGCCAGGCAGCGGGCCGCCGTCCGGCGGCGTTCACGCCGAAAGCATAAATACAGCCCACGCTGACATCTCGGGAGCCGTGGCTCCGGAGATGTCAGGTCAGCCGGACGCTCTCGCCCAGAAAATCGAGAAAGGCGCGCACCCGCGCCGGCAGATGCCGGCCCTGGCCGACATAGACGGCGTGGGTCGGCTCCTCGTCACCCGGATTGAATGCCTCCAGCAGCGGCGCCAGTCTGCCGGCCGCTATGTCTTCCGCCACATGCCAGCGCGCCAGCCGGGCGATGCCCGCGCCCGCCAGTGCCATGAGCCGCATCGCCTCACCATCGCTGACCAGCGTGTTGCCGGTGATCGGAATCATGATGACGCGGCCTTCCGCGTCGAGGAACGGCCAGCCATCGAGGTGCCTGACGAAGCCGAAGCCCATGCGGTTGTGTTTGTCGAGATCGGCTGGCGTCAGCGGTATGCCGTGCGTCTCGAGGTAAGAAGGTGCTGCAACAACGACCACCGGGCTTTGCCCGAGCTTGCGCGCCACCAGCCGTGACTCACTCAATGGCCCGGCACGGATGGCAACATCGGCGCGCTCCGCCATCAGGTCGACGACGCTGTCGGTCAGCACCAGATCGACCGAAATCTCGGGGTAGCGTTCCAGGAACCGAGGCAGAAGCGGGACCAGCCGATGCACCCCGAAGGGCACGTAGCTGTTAATGCGCACACGTCCGCGCGGTGAAGCACCGGCCGCTGCCTCCTGCTCGGCTGCCGCCATGTCGGCAAGGATGCGCAGGCCGCTCTCGTAGAATGCTGTGCCTTCCGGCGTCAGTTGCAGCTTTCGCGTCGAGCGGCTGACCAGCCGCGCGCCAAGCCGGGCCTCCAGCCGCGCGATCAGCTTGCTCACCGCCGACGGCGTCATGCGCAACGCGCGTGCCGCGGAGGAGAAACTGCCTTCCTCGACGACGCGCACGAACACTTCGATCTCGCCGGAGCGATTGATGTCGGGCCTGGCCATTTATGAATCTATTTCACAGAAAATATGCCCAAGGCAAGTCTGGTTCACAATGCAGGGAAGCACGATCTCAGGGGTCGGGGCGCGGGACGGCGCTCTTCGCATCGAAGTGGAAAACCGCCATGCCTCTTGCTCTCTACGCCCTCGCCGCCGGTGCCTTCGGCATCGGCGTCACCGAATTCGTCATTATGGGTTTGCTGCTCGATGTCAGCAAGGATCTCGGCGTTTCGATCTCGGCTGCCGGCCAGCTCATTTCGGGCTATGCGCTTGGCGTCGTCATCGGCGCGCCGTTGCTGACCATCGCCACCGGCAACTGGCCGCGCAAGACCGTGCTTCTGGCGCTGATGGCGATCTTCACGCTCGGCAATCTCGCCTGCGCGTTGGCGCCCGACTACTGGACGCTGATGGGCGCCCGCATCATCACCGCCTTTGCCCACGGCACTTTCTTCGGCGTCGGCTCGGTGGTCGCCACCGGCTTGGTCGCGCCCAACAGACAAGCCTCGGCGATCGCGCTGATGTTCACCGGCCTGACCATCGCCAACATCCTCGGCGTGCCCTTCGGCACATGGCTCGGCCAGGCCTTCGGCTGGCGCGCGACCTTCTGGGCCGTGACAGTGGTCGGTGTGGCCGCCTTCGCCGTCATCCTGGCTCTGGTGCCACGCAGCCGGACGGCGCCCGAAAAGAGCGACCTGCGCGCCGATCTCGCCGTTTTGCGCCGCACCCCCGTCCTGCTCGGCCTCGCCACCACCGTGCTCGGCTATGCCGGCGTCTTCGCCGTCTTCACTTATATCGCTCCGTTGCTGACCGAGATAAGCGGCTTCAAGGAAGCAGCCGTGTCGCCGATCCTGCTCGTCTTCGGCGGCGGTCTCATCGCCGGCAATTTGCTTGGCGGCAAGGTCGCCGACCGCTGGCTTGGCCGTCCGTGCTGGGCAGCCTCGTGGTGCTGGCCCTGGTGCTCGCAACGATGACCTTCGCCATCCACAGCCAGGTGATGGCCGTCATCTATGTCGGCCTGCTCGGTGCCGCCGCCTTTGCTACCGTGGCGCCGCTGCAGATGTGGGTGCTGGACAAGGCGCAAGGTGCCGGCCAGAGCCTCGCCTCGTCCTTCAACATCGCCGCTTTCAATCTCGGCAACGCCGCAGGCGCCTGGCTTGGCGGCGCGGTGATTGCCCACGGCCTTGGTCTGGGTTCCCTCACCTGGGTCGCCGCCCTGCTGCCGCTCACGGCACTCGGCGTGGCGGGCCTGGCGCTGCGTCTCGATCGCACCCCGGCGCTCGGCGCACCTGCCTCCATCCGCTCGTGACTACCCTCGGCAAACCCGCTTCCGACACCCTTCATACCACCAGGAGTAAAAAGATGGATTATCGACGTCTCGGTGCATCGGGCTTGAAAGTGCCCGCACTCTCCTTCGGCGCGGGAACCTTTGGCGGTTCCGGCCCGCTGTTCGGCGCCTGGGGCAACAGCGACGCCAGGGAAGCGCGGCGGCTGATCGACATCTGCCTGGAGGCCGGTGTCAATTTGTTCGACACGGCCGACGTCTATTCGAACGGCGCTTCTGAACAGGTGCTTGGCGACGCGATAAAAGGCCGCCGCGATGCCGTGCTGATCTCGACCAAGACCGCGCTGCCGATGGGCGATGGGCCGGGCGATTACGGCTCGTCACGTTCGCGGCTGATCAGATCCGTGGATGATGCGCTGAGGCGCCTCGGCACCGACTACATCGACCTTTTGCAGCTACACGCCTTCGATGCCGGCACGCCGATCGAGGAGGTGCTGTCGACGCTGGACAACCTGATCCGTGCCGGCAAGCTGCGCTATGTCGGCGTCTCCAACTTCTCCGGATGGCAAGTGATGAAGTCGTTGGCGCAAGCCGACAGCCAAGGCTATCCGCGCTATGTCGCCCATCAGGTCTACTATTCGCTGGTCGGCCGCGACTATGAGTGGGAGCTGATGCCGCTCGGCCTCGACCAGGGCGTCGGTGCATTGGTGTGGAGCCCGCTTGGCTGGGGCCGCCTGACCGGCAAGATCCGCCGTGGCCAGTCCCTACCGGAAAAGAGCCGGCTGCACGACACGGCAAGCTTCGGTCCGCCGGTCGAGGACGAGCATCTCTATCGAGTGATGGATGCCCTCGATGTCGTGGCCGAGGAAACCGGCAAGACCGTGCCGCAGATCGCCATCAACTGGCTGCTGCAGCGCCCGACCGTATCGTCGGTCATCATCGGCGCCCGCAACGAGGAGCAGTTGCGCCAGAACCTCGGCGCCGTCGGCTGGACCTTGACGCCGGGGCAGATAAGGCAGCTCGACGCGGCAAGCGAAGTCACCGCGCCCTACCCGTACTTCCCGTATCGGCGGCAGGAAGGCTTTGCCCGGTTGAACCCGCCGGTGGTTTGAGCGCATCGGGCCGTCATGGCGCAAGGTTCGCGGGCCAGCGCCCCCCTCTGGCCTGCCGGCCATCTCCCCCTCAAGGGGGGAGATCGGATGTCGCGGCGACTTTCGCCAATCGCAGGCGTAACAAGGGGCGGCGTTGTCGGTGGAGCTGCCAATCTGCCCACTTGAGGGGGAGATGTCCGGCAGGACAGAGGGGGGCGTCGTAGAACGCCGACCTCAAGAAGCCGTTGCTGCGAAACTTGCCCCTAGTGCAGCACAAACTCCCCATCCACCTTGCGCCATTCATTCGGCGCGATCAGCTTCTGGTGGGTGTAGCTGATCGAATGCAGCGGCCCGTCCAGCTTGGCCTTCCAGAATTCGATGAACTTGATCAGCACCGGAAACTTCGGCGCGAGATCGTAGTCCTGCCAGATGAAGCTCTGCAGCAGATGCGGGTGATCGGGAAAGTGATAAAGAATCTTGGCAGTGGTCAAGCCATAGCCTTTGAGCATCAGGTCCATTTCGGCATGGTCGCGCATGACGGTCCCCAGGTTGATTCGCCTGTCCTCCCACGGCTGATTGTGCGCGCCGCTGATTAACCGTCTATTGATTTTTTCTTCATCTGAACCGGCTTTAGCTTGCGAAAACATGCGGTTAGCAGCGCACCTCTTCGAGTGCTGACAGCCCTGGAGAAGCTCCCTGCGGCATCCCGCCGCGCGAATCCAACGTCTAATGTTGCCGTAACGGCGGAACTGGGAATAATGCCGCCGAATTCGCGGCCGTGTCGCCGCGATCCCGCCGGCATTTCAAGCCGGCGATTGGTTCGGGAGGAAAGTCAGGAATGTCCGAGGTTCATGTCCATCGCGTCCAGCCGGCGTGGAAGAAAAACGCGCTGATCGACAATGACACCTACCTGAAATGGTATGCCGACAGCGTCAAGAACCCGGACAAATTCTGGGGCAAGCACGGCAAGCGCATCGACTGGTTCAAGCCGTTCAGCAAGGTCAAGAACACCTCCTTCGACGGCAAGGTCTCGATCAAATGGTTCGAGGACGGACTGACCAACGTTTCCTACAACTGCATCGACCGGCATCTGAAGAAGCGCGGCAACCAGACCGCCATCATCTGGGAAGGCGACAATCCCTACGACGACAAGAAGGTCACCTATAACGAGCTCTACGAGCATGTCTGCCGGCTCGCCAATGTGATGAAGAAACACGGCGTCAAGAAAGGCGATCGAGTCACCATCTACATGCCGATGATCCCGGAAGCCGCCTATGCGATGCTGGCCTGCACGCGCATCGGCGCCGTCCATTCGATCGTCTTCGGCGGTTTCTCGCCGGATGCGCTGGCCGGCCGCATCGACGACTGCAAGTCGACCTTCGTTATCACGGCTGACGAAGGCCTGCGCGGCGGCAAGCCGATCCCTTTGAAGGAAAACACCGACAGGGCGATCGAGATCGCCGCGAAAGCCGGAACGAAAGTCGAAAAGGTGGTGGTCGTGCGACGCACCGGCGGCAAGACCGGCTGGGTTTCAGGCCGCGACGTCTGGTATCACGACGAGATCGCGACGGTGAAAGCCGAATGCAAGCCCGAGAAGATGAAGGCCGAGGACCCGCTGTTCATTCTCTACACGTCGGGTTCGACCGGCAAGCCGAAGGGCGTGCTGCACACCACCGCCGGCTATCTCGTCTACGTCTCGATGACCCACCAATATGTCTTCGACTACCATGACGGCGACATCTACTGGTGTACCGCCGATGTCGGCTGGGTCACCGGCCACAGCTACATCGTCTACGGCCCGCTCGCCAACGGCGCCACCACGCTGATGTTCGAAGGCGTGCCGAACTATCCGTCGCAGTCGCGCTTCTGGGAAGTCATCGACAAGCACAAGGTCAATATCTTCTACACCGCGCCGACGGCGTTGCGCGCGCTGATGGGCGCCGGCGATGCGCACGTGAAGAAGACGTCGCGCAAGTCGCTGCGCGTGCTGGGTTCGGTCGGCGAGCCGATCAACCCGGAAGCCTGGGAGTGGTATTTCAACGTCGTCGGCAACGGCAAGGTGCCGATCGTCGACACCTGGTGGCAGACCGAGACCGGCGGCATCCTGATCACGCCGCTGCCAGGTGCGACCGACCTCAAGGCGGGTTCGGCGACGCGGCCTTTCTTCGGCATCAAGCCGCAGCTGGTCGACGGCGAGGGCAAGGTGCTGGAAGGTGCGGCCGACGGCAATCTGTGCATCACCGATTCCTGGCCGGGCCAGATGCGCACCGTCTATGGCGATCACGACCGCTTCGTGCAGACCTATTTTTCGACCTACAAGGGCAAGTACTTCACCGGTGACGGCTGCCGCCGCGACGCCGACGGCTATTACTGGATCACCGGCCGCGTCGACGACGTCATCAACGTTTCCGGCCACCGCATGGGCACGGCCGAAGTCGAATCGGCGCTGGTCAGCCATGAGAAGGTTTCCGAGGCCGCGGTCGTGGGCTATCCCCACGACATCAAGGGCCAGGGTATCTACAGCTACGTCACCTTGATGAAGGGTGCCGAACCCACCGAGGAGCTGCGCAAGGAGCTTGTTGCCCATGTCCGCAAGGAGATCGGCGCCATTGCTTCGCCCGACAAGATCCAGTTCGCGCCGGGCCTGCCGAAGACGCGTTCCGGCAAGATCATGCGTCGCATCCTGCGCAAGATCGCCGAGGACGATTTTTCTGCCCTGGGTGACACCTCGACGCTGGCCGACCCGGCCGTCGTCGATGATCTGGTCGCCAACCGGCAGAACAAGAAGAGCTGATGCAGGCCGCGCTGGGC
>NZ_RZRA01000247.1:0-6334 GCF_003998945.1 Mesorhizobium sp. M7A.F.Ca.CA.003.01.2.1
CATCTCCCCACTTGTGGGGGAGATGGCCGGCAGGCCAGAGGGGGGGCGCCGTAGAGTGCTGCCTTCGAACGGGTGGATCATTTGGATTGGAACGGCGTTGATCCCTGACACAACCGGGGAATGAGCATGGCGACAAGACGCAGGCGCTGGTCGGCAGGCCGCCGCCCGGTAAGCGGAAACCTTGATCAGGGCCAATCCTAGCCAGGGAGAGCGAGATGATCCGAAAACTCAAGGACGGCAAATACCGGCTGTATTCGCGCAAGAAGGACGACAAGACCGGCAAGCGGCGCAACCTCGGAACGTTCGATACGCGCGAGGCGGCGGAGAAGCACGAGAAGGAGGTGCAGTATTTCAAGCGGCATTGAGAGGGGGCCTCTGGCTGTCGCAATGGTGACTCACCAAACGCCAATGCGGCCGGCGCTGAATACAGCCGTCACCCGCAAGATGTCTACGCCACGCGTGGTTGAGCTGGCCTGACTACGGTAGCGAGCACGATGCCGGCGACGATGAAGGCCGCACCGACCAGGTCGTAATCGTGCAAGCCCTCGCCGAGCAGCAGATAGGCGAGCACGGCCACGAACACCGTCTGCAGGTAGAGCAGCATGCTTGCCCGGCTAGCACCCAGCGTTTGCACGCTTTTGTTGTAGAGGTAGTACATCAGGGCGCCGCCGGGACCTGCCAGATAGGCGAGCGCGAGAAGGCTGTGGACGTTCATGGCGGAGCGTTCGTCGTTGAACAATTCCCACGCATGGAAAGGCAAGGCGACCAGCGCACCGGCGCCGAGCAGCAGCACGACCATCGGCAGGAGTTCGATGCCGAATTTGGCACGGCGCAAAAGCACGGTGTAGAGGCCCCAGCAGAACGCGCTGCCGACGATCCACAGCTCGCCGGCGTTGAGCTTGAGCTGCAGCAGCGCCGTCAGGTTGCCGTGGGCAACGATGAAAATCATCCCGGCAAGCGCAACCAGCGCGCCAAGCGACTTCCACAGGCCGAGCGGCTCGCCAAGCACGAAACGGGCAAGCACCATCGTCATGACCGGCGACAGCGCCATGATGATGCCGGCCGTGGTGGCGTCGGTGTGGTTGAGGCCATGGTAGATCATACCCTGGCAGAGCGTCAGGCCGATCGCCCCCACGGCGACGACCTCCACGGCGCGCGTTCGCAAAAGCCCGATCATCGCCTCGTGATGACGGTGCACGATCGGCAGCAGGATGGCGCAGGCAAGCGTCAGCCGCCAGAAACAGAGACCCCAGGGCGGCATTTCAGGCGCCACCCATTTGGCCGCGATGTAGACACCGGCCGAAAGCAGCCAGCACAGGACGGCGGCCGGATAGCCGGCCAGGGAGGATATGGGGCGCACGGGTTGCGCGGCTTGATGCGCTATCGGCATTGCCTGCATGTCATGCCTCCCCTTCGATGACCTCGGCCAGACGGGGCAATATAGCCTGTGTCGTTGGGTCGTGCATCCGTTTTGAGAGGTCGAGGAGGAATCTGGGCAGCCGCGCGGACCTCAAGGGCAAGGGGAAACTATCAGCCAGGGAGAGCGAAATGATCCGGAAAATGAAATGCGGAAAATACCGGCTTTATTCGCGCTAGGAGGATGAGAAGACCGGGAAAAGGCGGAATCTGGGAACGTTCGAGACGCGTGAGGCGATGGAGAAGCATGAGCGCGAGGTGTAGTATTTTAAGCGGCATTGAGGGGATAGTGGGACGTTCCTTGCAGGCTGGATACCTGGGCATGGCCCGGCGGGAGTCCTCTTTCACACCAAACTTCGCCCGGCAGAACATTCCGAGAAGACAGCGATCACGGCGGGCATGTTCCTACTGGCAATTGCCGCCATCGGCGCAATATAGCTGCACCAGCAGCGGAGCAGGAGACGGGCAACGTGCTGATGGTGGCGAATGGGTGGTAGGGAAGCTTTCAGTTGAGGGGCGGGTTGCGGTGGATCACAGCTCCCTGGGCGCGTATCGCTTAGTATGGATGCGTTAGGCTCAGGTTGAGTGATGCGGTCACCCTTTCCTAAACACTACAGTGCCCTTATACCGAATCGGTCGCTTGCGGCACAGGAACAGTGAACTCCAGAGGTCATTTGCATACTCTCGAATCCTATCTCAGTGATGGAATCCAACGTGATCGGGAAGACATTGCCGCCATCGATCGAGTGCTTCTAGAAACAGGAGAAACGATTGCGGGAACGTTCAATTCGGAGAAACCCAACTGGCCCTATGAAATTCCCGATCGCCGAAAAGAAAATGACAAGCACAAGATTTCGCATAGCACGATGACAATGATGATCCGCGCAATCGATCTTCTTCGCGAGTCGCAACGAGTTGGCACATCTCGTCCAGGCTATGCATTTGAGGTTGGCGGTCAATACGCGAAAAAGCTGGATGAAGCGCGAAAGAAGGCATTTGACAGGTTGGTCGCTGAGCTTAGAGAAGCCCGTTCTGAGACCAGAGCCCAAACCATAACAACGATTTCTCCTACCTACGGGACCAATGACCCGCTAACCATGTCGTTTCTTGCCGAGGTTTTGTCGGCGACACCTGGTGGGACCGATGATCTCATGGCCGATGCCAGGATCGTCGTTCAGAAACTCGTAAAGATTGATCCGACGAACAGCTTCGTCAGTTTTTTTATTTTTAAGAACAGAGGCTTGACGGAATCAAAAGTCGTACCCAACGCATTCGTTCCTTTGTTAGTCGTGCGTGCAGCTCATACGCTGGGGCAAGAGATAGAAGGCAGAGCTGCATATCTGCGCTACTTTGAGAGTACACTTCACGATCAGCTTTCGTACTCAAATATCCCGGACAGCCGCTTCGATCCTGCCGAGTTGATCTTCTCTTTGGAGGGCGTGCTGCTCCTCTCGGAGCAGACAATAGATGTGCGTCTATTCGACCGTGTTCTTGATGTCCTCGAGCAAGCGCAGCAGACTAGTGCTCACTGGCGCCCAAGTAAGCCCTTCCTGCGCACCGTAAAGGGGTTTGTACTTTTCCCAATAAGTGTGGAGGCCGCAAATTCACTTCTGCGGTGCTGCCAGAGACTAGATAAGGACGAGCGGTTTCATGGGCGCTCGGAACGATACATAGCTCTGTTTCGCCGCTTCTGGAGTTGGCTTGCGGCGAGGCGCGTCACAATCGATGTTGAAGGAACGCCACGCCGAGTTTCAGGCTGGCACTCGGACCATGTCGCGGATCCTGACTCGATCCAACTTTGGGATACCGCGCAGGTAGTCGATTTTCTTCTGGGATACCGGCGTAGCCTCCACGGCCACATAGCTCGCACCACGCTGCGACTGTCTCGCTTCAACGTTCGAAAGCCTCAACGTGCCAAACAGTCTTGGAGTCCTGCGACCCAAGCGATGCAACTAGCTCGAAAGACGACAACGGCCGCGGCCCCGGATGACAAAGCAGATCTGAGGGAGAGCTTTGAGCCGATAACCTCACTCGGGCCATACTTCGAGACCTATCGTAAGGTAGAAGAGGAGTTCCTTTTGCCTTGGCTCGGCGGAAGTCCCCGAAATTATTCTATGTTAATTTATGGCCCGCCTGGCACCGGCAAAACCAGCGTTGCTGAAAATTTAGCGGATGCGCTCGGCTTTCCGCTCGTAACGATTACCGTCAGCGACTTTCTGGCAGGTGGCGGGGGCGAGGTGGAAGCGCGCGCTAAAATGATCTTTGAGGTGCTTGAGGCGCAGGCGGACGTCGTGGTCCTCTTCGACGAGATTGACGAACTCGTGCTGGATCGAAGCTCGAAGCGGCATGGCCAGCAAGATACCGTATTCAAGTTCATGACGCCTGGCATGCTGACCAAGTTTAATAACTTGCGCCGAGCGAAGCGCGGTATCTTCATCATGGCTACCAATTACGCATATCGCATCGATCCGGCGATCCGTAGAACGGGGCGTATCGACGAGAATTACCTACTGCTTCCGCCGGATGCTACTTCAAGGCAGAAGATGATAAAGAATTTTCTGAAAGATGCGATCGAAAAGGGAAATCTCCCGGCCGACCATGCGCTGAATCCTGACAATATCGAGAAATCCGGTAAATGGAGTATCCTGCGGAGTGCTTCATTCTTCTTGGGCTATAAGGATATCGAGGCTGCAGTGGCGCGTGTTGTTCGCCAGGTTGGTAACAGTCAAAGTGTGACGGAACTTGAGAGTGAGTTCTTGGAATGGGGACGCACAACGACTCTTCGCCTCTACAATGGCGCATTCGACGAAATAGACGATCGGGAGGCAATTGAACGCGAGTTCCTGCCCCTTATCGAGATGGCAGCGCGGGAGGGCGCAGTCCTTAAGGAAAAGAAAAATCCGGCTCTCGATTGCGCGGCTTTATTTAAGGCTGATGAAAAGAATGGCAAGCTGGCTTCGTTCGCTAGTGAACTTAAGCTCAGAGAAGAATCCTTAAGGTTCGTTAAGCGGCGCAGTCCGGAATACGTTAGGAAATGACAGCTCAATCCCCCCAGCCGCTAAGCGGCATCCGTCAAGCTTGGCGTTCTGCCTTCGGATCACGAAAGGTCGTCTATCTCAGCGGCCCGATCACGTCGGGACTGCGGTTCATAGATTGGTGGAGCAAGATCGGATATCAGCTTGAGGCCGATGCGAGCGCTTATCGTGCCGAACTTGTCGAGCAGGTGATTATTCCGAACGAGAACCAGCTCAAAGCGACAGCCGAACTGCTCCGCGCCAGGGGCTCGGAGCCGGTGGTTGAGCCAGCGAGCCTATTCATTAACGGTTGGACCCAAGAAGATTATCTAGAGTTGTGGCAGCAGTTCATCTCAGCTCACGCGAGCCGCATCCTGTTAATGGACGGATGGGAATACAGCGCGGGTAGTGCCTCTGAATTCTGCCGTGCACATCTCGAAGGCATCCCCACCGCTCGTGTTGACGGATCGCCCATCGTCGCACGAGATGGTGTCGCCGCAATCAGCCGCGCACTCGCTCGCGTTGATGCACTGGCTGTGCCGCCGCTCGCTCTCCAGAACACATTGCGTGCTGCATATAGCCAACTCGAAACAACAGTGGCGACTGTAGTCTACGTGCCGGGTGGTGGCATTCCGCGAAAAGACGCTTCGCTCGATCGGCTCGCTGAACTTATCAACGTAGCGCAATTCGTCAGCTATGAACCGCATCGTGGGAAACCAAAGCAGGCGTATTCACGCGTCCTTGGGGAAAGCCCTAACCGCATATTCTCCAACGTTACCGAAGTTGCCGAGACACTCCTTGCGCGAAGCGCTGACGGCTCCGTGAATGTGAGAAGCTTTACACCTGAAAGCCCGCTTAGCCGCGAATTCATATACGGTCTGACTCGAGTTAACGATATTGTCGATGCGATCGCACGCCTCACGCGCGAAGGTCTGCATACCATCGTAAATGAAACGGTCGATATCCACGATGGTGGCGTTTCCGGGGTGGTGCTTGGGAAGATCATCGAGTTTGCTCCCGACGATACGCCTCGCGCGGTAGAGAAGGCAGGCACAGCTTCTCTACCTCTCGGTTGGGGATTCCGACTCCTCGCTACGGTTTACGGTTTCGAACCGGATTTGGCAGTTCCCGAAAACACGCGCCTGGAATTCAGTCTGCATCCCCGGCCACGTGGCTGGCGTCGCATGCACACGTTGGGATGGGAGATTGCTGAACACAAAGGGTTAGATTTGTTTCCGGTAGCGCAGTGGCCCAACAGATTTAGTCATATGCTTGGCGATAAGGTCTTCGGGCTTCTTGTCGCACACCTCATTGGCCTGCCAGTACCGCGCACTACTGTGGTCAATCGGCGGGTGGCACCGTTTACGTTCGGCCAAGCAACGGGTTCGTCGGAGGTCTGGTGTCGCACTGCACCAATCGAGCAGACACCGGGCAAATTCACGACAACGCGCGGCTGGAGCGACCCCTTTAGGATCATGCAGGAAGAAGATCCGGACCACAAGTTAATCGCTTCGATTCTGGGACAAGCAAGTGTTGAGCCGCTCTATTCCGGTGCGTCGATAGTGCTCCAGAGCGGGGAGATCGTCACCGAGGGGCTACGCGGTGTGGGTGACAGGTTCATGTTAGGCACTGCCAAGGCAGAGATACTTCCGTCGTCAATTATCGCGGACGTTGAACGCCTGCATGCGGGTGCGGCCGAATTGGGCCCGGTGCGTTTCGAGTGGGTTCACGATGGCAAACGGGCATGGGTGGTGCAGATGCATCATGGCGCAACTAAGAGTGCTGCTGGCGTGCTTGTCCCGGGAAAAGCAGAGCATTGGATAGTCTTTGACGTCTCGCAAGGACTTGAGAAGTTACGCGACGTCATTGACAGCCTTGAGCCGCACCATGGTGTGGAATTGCAG
>NZ_RZRA01000248.1:0-6320 GCF_003998945.1 Mesorhizobium sp. M7A.F.Ca.CA.003.01.2.1
TCGCTACCGTGCCCAGCAAGGCACGGTAGCGAAACGTGCCGCTGGTGACCGCGGCGACACAGAAATCCTGATGCGCTTCCTCGAACGGCCGGTCGCCGGCGCTAGCCGTGCAGATCACATCCGCCACATGCCAGCCGGGTCCGGATGCGAGCGTATGCGTGGTCGCTGTCATGACCGGAATATAGCAATTTTTCCCAAGCCCAGAACCTCGTAACCGCCTATTCCCTCCCAATCTCCTGACAAGAAGAGGCCACAACCATGTTCGATCAATCTTCGTTTGCCGATGCCCTGCATAGCCCCGGACCGATCGAAGGCCTTGCCGAAAAACTGAGCCTTTACGGCCGCTTCGTCGGCGCCTGGACTTTCGACGCCTCGCGCCACCTCGAGGACGGAACGGTGCTGACAGGGCGTGGCGAGGTGCATTTCGGCTGGGTGCTGGAAGGCCGGGCGATCCAGGACGTCTGGATCCTGCCCGCGCGGGACACTGGTTCCCAGCCTTCGCTCGGCAAATGGACTTTTTATGGCACGACGCTGCGCGTCTATGATCCCGGCGCGGATGCCTGGCACATCTTCTGGAGCGACCCGCCCAACCAGTATTTCAGCCGCCAGCTCGGCCGCGCCGAGGGTGACACGATCGTGCAAGTGGGCGCCGACGGCACCGGTAGCTCCGTACGCTGGGGCTTTTCACGCATCACCGAAAACGCCTTCCGATGGCTGGGCGAGCGCTCGCACGACAATGGCGCGACATGGCGGCTGGAGGTCGAGTTCCTGGCGCGCCGAGCGGTTTGATCGCCGAAGAATGCAGCAGCCCGGAATAAAAGCGTCGCGACCCTTTGCGCCCTCCGCTGTCTCGCCGGCATCAACCACTTTCTCACGAACAGTTCCCACCGAACGGGCTTTGCTCTACCAATTATCCTGGTACGGGCACGGCCCGGCGGGAGGGTCAGAGATGCCGAGTTTCGACAGCCTGTTCAACGCGTTCGTCACCATTCTCGTGACCATCGATCCGCCCGGCCTGGCGCCGCTGTTCCTCGCCGTGACGCGCGGCATGAACCGCGAGGAGCGCCAGCAGGTTTCCGTCCGCGCCTCGATCATCGGTTTCCTGGTGATGGCGCTGTTTGCGGTTGCAGGCGCCTCGATCCTGTCGGTGTTCGGCATCACGCTGCCGGCTTTCCGCGTCGCCGGCGGTTTCCTGCTGTTCTTCATCGCCTTCGAAATGGTGTTCGAGCGCCGGCAGGACCGCAAGGAGAAGATCGGCGACGTCGCCATCACCAAGGACATGATCCACAACATCGCCGCCTTCCCGCTGGCAATCCCGCTGATCGCGGGTCCCGGCGCCATTTCGGCAACTGTGCTGCTCTCAGGTTCCTTTCAAGGCTTTGCGGCGCAGGCGGCGCTGGTCGGCATCATCTTCGTCTGCCTTGCCATCACCTATCTGGTGTTCGTGCTGTCGGAACGCATAGACCGCATCCTCGGCCAGACCGGCCGCTCGATCCTGACCCGCCTGCTCGGCGTCATCCTGGCAGCACTGGCCGTGCAATTCGTCGCCGACGGCATCAAGGCGCTGATAGCGGGCTGACAGGCTGACGCGGCGAGAATCTCAAAGCCGGCTCTATCTCGCCGTCGTGTCGATGACCTCGAAATCGTGGGTAATCGTGGCGGTCTTGGCAAGCATCGCGGAGGCCGAGCAATATTTTTCGATCGAAAGGTCGATCGCGCGTTTCACCTTGTCGCTGGAGAGTTGCCTGCCCTTGACGACGAAATGCATATGAATGCGGGTGAACACTCTGGGTTCGGTTTCCGCCCGGTCGGCTTCGAGCTCGACAACGCAGTCCTCGACCGCGTCGCGCCCCTTTTCGAGGATGTGCACGACATCATAGGCCGAACAGCCGCCGGTGCCGATCAGCACCAGCTCCATCGGGCTCGGTCCCGGCGTCCTGCCTTCCGGTCCGGGCGCGGTTCCCAGCACCAGTTTGTGGCCGCTACCGGACTCGCCGACGAAGGTGCGTTCCTCGACCCATTTTACGCGTGCTTTCATCGAACTCGTCCTTCGCCATATTTCGTTGATCGCCATGTCGGCGTTCAGTTCGACAATGCAAAACCCCGAAAGTCCATGATGGACTCTCGGGGCGCAATGTTTGACTTAAGCCAAAAACAACATCTGCTGTTGCGATCAGAACGGGATTTCGTCGTCCAGTTCGCGCGACGAACCGCCACCGCCGCCGCTCTTGGCACCGCCACCACTGCGATTGAAGCCTTCGCTCGGGCTGGACTGGCCGAAATCGGAACCACGGCTGCTGCCGCCACCGGCATAGCCGCCGACTTGGCCGCCTTCACCCTGCCCGCGCGCGTCGAGCATCTGCAGCTCACCGCGGAATTTCTGCAGCACGACTTCCGTCGTGTACTTGTCGGCGCCGGTCTGGTCCTGCCATTTGCGCGTCTGCAGCTGGCCCTCTACATAGACCTTCATGCCCTTCTTCAAATACTGCTCCGCCACCTTGGCGATGCCCTCATTGAAGATGACGACGTTGTGCCATTCGGTCTTTTCCTTGCGCTCGCCGGAATTCTTGTCACGCCAGCTTTCCGACGTCGCAATGCGAATGTTGACGACCGGCTCGCCCGAGTTGAGGCGACGGATTTCGGGATCCGCGCCGAGGTTGCCGACCAAAATGACCTTGTTGACGCTACCCGCCATGATATTTCTCCGCGCTCATCCGAAACAAATTTTTTTGTCGCAGCACCTTACAGGCTGCAGGCGTCAGCCGCTTGCCGTGGCTGCCTTTACCCACAAGGTTTTTGTTCCCTGTTCGTTCTATGGTGCAGATGACGTTCTGTCAATGTTTGTCAGCAAGATGTAGTGTCCCGGCCGGAAATTTCCATGAAATCGGATCTGACCGGGGGCGATCAAATGAAGTCTGTCGCACATGAGGACCAGCAGCGCGAGCAATGGCGAGCAGGTGTGGAAACACGCATGCATGTGTCGGCCAGCAATGGTGCATCGCAACTTTGCATATTCGAGCAATGGGTCGAGCCCACGGTCGGCGCCCCAACGCATTGGCATCCCGTGGAGGAAGTGCTGACCGTTATCGCCGGTAGGGCTGAGATGTGGATCGACGATGAGCATACAGTCGTGACATCGGGCCAGTCTCTCGTTGTCCCCGCGAACAGGAAACACGGGTTCAAGAACGCCGGCACTGGAACGCTTCACATCCACGCCGTCCTTGCGTCGCCGATTTTCGAGGCGACGTTCGATGGGCCTGCCGGAATGGTGAGACGCTGGCTTCCGACAATCTCGTAAAACAGTGCTTGCCAAATCAATAAGTATTCACTTATGCTTTTGACATGATCGAAGCAGAGATTTTTCGCGCACTGGCCGACCCGACGCGCCGCGCCGTCTTTGAGCGGCTAGCCGCAGGCGAGATGAGCGTGTCGGAATTGCGCACCGGTATGACGGTGTCGCAGCCCGCGGTGTCGCAGCATTTGGCCGTCCTGCGTGGCGCAGGCCTGGTGGTCGAGCGGCGAGCCGGCCGCAACGCCTATTACCGCGCCGATCCGCAGGGGCTCGCTCCCTTGCTCTCCTGGATCGAACGCTACCGGACTTTCTGGCCGGAACGCATCGAAAGGCTGAAGGCGGTTTTGAAGGACATGGATCAATGAACGACAGGGGATCAATGGCCGACGAAAGCCATCGCGAAGTCTCTCCGGATGCGCTCGAGTTCGAGTACGACCTTGCCGAGCCGCCGGAAAAGGTCTGGCGGGCCCTGACCGTACCGGAATTGCTCGCCGCCTGGATGATGCCCAACGACATGAGACCCGAGATCGGCAACCGTTTTGCCTTCGCCGGGACGGGCGCGCCGATCGAATGCGAAATCCTCGACGCCGAACCCGAGAAGTTGCTGCGCTATTCCTGGCGGGAGCAGCCGGGCGACGCAGCCAGGCAGGATCCGCTCGACAGTACCGTCACCTTCACGCTTGCCCGCACCGCTTCCGGCGGCACGCATCTGCGCATCGTCCACGACGGTTTTGCCCGCAAGGCCATGCCGGCCATCGCCATGGCAGGCGCCGGCTGCCGTCTTTCGCTCGGTTTGCGCGCAATTGGAAAGCCCATCGCCGCGAACGCACCGCGCCTTCTGCGCGCGGCATAATAGAAAATCGGAGAAGAAAAATGAGCGGTGTTGCCAGTCTGGTGCCGATGGTCATCGAGCAATCGAGCCGCGGCGAACGCGCCTTCGACATCTTTTCGCGGCTGCTGCGCGAGCGCATCATCTTCATCAACGGCGAGATCAACGACGACATCTCGGCGCTGGTCTGCGCGCAGCTTTTGTCGCTGGAATCGGACAATCCCGACAAGGAGATCTCGCTCTACATCAACTCGCCGGGCGGCGTAGTGACCAGTGGTTTCGCCATCTACGACACGATGCAATATATCAGCTGCCCGGTGTCGACCGTATGCATGGGCTTTGCGGCATCGATGGGCTCGTTCCTGCTGATGGCAGGCACACCGGGGCGCCGGATTTCCCTGCCGAACGCCACCATCCTGCTGCATCAGCCGCTGGGCGGGTTCCAGGGCCAGGCCTCCGACATCCAGCGCCATGCCGAGCGCATCGGCAGGACGAAACGGCACATGGCCGAGCTCTACGCGCAGCATTGCGGCCGTACCTATGAAGAGGTCGAGCGCACGCTGGACCGCGACCACTTCATGACCGCCCGCGAGGCGCAGGCATGGGGCATCGTCGACCATGTTTTCGACACGCGCAAAAAGGCGGCGTAAGCCAGGGCCGGAGCGGAGTCCGGCCGGCTGCCGAAGATTTGACGATGCCGGTCTGGTTCCATCGGCGGCGCGCCACTATAGTCCTGGGATGACCGACACTCATCCTTCCAGACCACTGCGCCCCGTCATCGCCGTCGTGGTGCTCGCTTTTGCCAGTCTCGTGAGTGGCGCGGCTCTTGCAGAGGACAGTTCGCCGTCGACGCAAAAAAGCGCCCTGCCCGGCGTGACCGGCGACTACCGCATCGCCAAGCCGGCTCCCGAGCCGGACGATGCGCTGCCGGCCGGCGAGAACGGCACATTCAAGATCGGCGATACGGATGTCAGGATTTCCGGCAGCATCACCGTCGATGTCGGCGCCGACTCGATCGGGCCGCCGCGTCACTGAGTGCGCGCGGAAATGAGCGTTCCCCACATAAAACGGCCCCGCCGTGCCTTGGGCAAACGGACGGGGCCTTCTGGATCTCAAATCCAACTTTGCCGGGAGTGTACTGCCGGCGTTTGATTTCGGATGCACCGCGGCGTTCGGCCGACGATCCGACTAGCAGTCTCTGATTTTTAGGGGATATGGCAGGTCACGGTTTGCCGGGTGGCGCAGACGCTAAACCCTGGCACTTATGCCTGCCGCGGCTCCAGTGACAACTGGAACCCTAGGGGACGATCCGGTGGCGTCATAGCTCCGCTCCTCTGTCCGTTGCGATTGTTGTCAATTCGAAGCACAAATCGCAAATGCCTGCGGCGTCTCGCAGGCCGCCTTTGGGCGGCGAGGCCATCGAAAGACGGCCGGCTTCGTTGACTTCCGGAGACTGCGCTCCTGGGTTGCCCGCGTCAACCATCAATAGCCGGTTACCGAAAAACGTGATCGCCGGGAGGTTACGTACAAGTCAGTTTTTGCACAGCTTTGTCAGGAGCGTGTTCGGCCTTTGTTCTTTCCGCTTGCCCGTTCACGCGAAAGACGCTTAAACGCTTTTGTCGGGAATTGTGGCGTCTCTCGACGTGGCGGCAAAACTACCTACATAGGGGATGGCCGGGAAAACCCGCCATTCCAGGAAATTCCAGATTCTGAGGCGGCGACCGGCTATGGCCGACCATAAATATCTTTCCATTCGCGGGGCGCGCGAACACAATCTGAAGAATGTCGATCTCGACCTGCCGCGTGACAGCCTGATTGTCATGACCGGCCTGTCGGGGTCCGGCAAGTCATCGCTTGCCTTCGACACGATCTATGCCGAGGGCCAGCGCCGCTACGTCGAAAGCCTGTCGGCCTACGCGCGGCAATTCCTCGAAATGATGCAGAAGCCTGACGTCGACCAGATCGACGGCCTGTCGCCTGCCATTTCCATCGAGCAGAAGACCACATCGAAGAACCCGCGTTCGACGGTCGGCACCGTCACCGAGATCTACGACTATATGCGCCTGCTTTTTGCGCGCGTCGGCATCCCCTATTCGCCGGCCACCGGCCTGCCGATCGAGAGCCAGACGGTTTCGCAGATGGTCGACCGCGTGCTGGCGATCGAGGAAGGCACGCGCCTGTTCATTCTGGCGCCGATGG
>NZ_RZRA01000249.1:0-6319 GCF_003998945.1 Mesorhizobium sp. M7A.F.Ca.CA.003.01.2.1
GACGAACAGAGCCTCGCCGATCATCATCGAATCGTAGCCGCGGATGCGCCCGAGGAACACCGGGTAGAGATAGGTCAGGCCGTAGAGACCGATGCCGATGACGAACGAGAATAGCGAGCCGAAGGCGAAGTTGATGTTGGTGAAGGCCTTCAGGTCGACGATCGGCTCCTCGGCGGTGAATACGCGCCAGAAGAACAGGACCGCGCCGACGGTCATGACGACGGCGCAGATGAAGACGCCCTGGTCCTGCAGCCAGTCATTGTTGGGGCCTTCCTCGAGCACATATTCCATGCAGCCCAGGAAGGCCGCCATGCCGGCGAGGCCCCACCAGTCGAACTTGCTGAACAGCTTGAGGTTGGGCTTGTCGAAGTCGATCAGCATCCAGGCCGCCGTTGTCACCAGGATGCCGGGCACGACATTGACCAGGAACAGCCAATGCCAGGACATGGCATGGCTGATATAGCCACCGACGGTCGGGCCGATGGTCGGCGCCAGCGTCGCCACGAGGCCGATCATCGGCGAGACGACGGCGCGGCGCGAGGGCGGGAAGATGGTGAAGGCAGCGGCAAAGACGCTCGGTATCATGCCGCCGCCGATGAAGCCCTGGACGGCGCGGTAGACGATCATCTGGTCGATGTTGGTGGCGGTCGCCGCCAGCGCACTGGCCGCGGTGAAGCCTGCCGCCGAGATGGTGAACAGCACGCGCGTCGACAGCATCCGGCTGAGAAAGCCCGACAGCGGGATCATCACCACTTCGGCGATCAGGTAGGCGGTCTGCACCCACGGAATTTCGTCGGAGCTGGCGCTCAGGCCGGCCTGGATCTCCGACAGCGAGGCGGAGACGATCTGGATGTCGAGGATGGCCATGAACATGCCGAACACCATCGCCAGGAAGGCGATGACGCGCCGCGTCGAAATGGTGTCAGGCACAGCCGGCCTCGCCGGCGGCGCTCCTGCTGTCAGGGTTGCGGTTGCCATGGCATTGCTCCCCGGCCGCCGCTCAATTCGACGCTGCCACTGACGCCGACCCGGATGGGGCGGTGCGGCTGTCGACGGCGACGACGACGCTCAGGCCGGCGCGCAGCTTACCGCTCTTCAGCGCATCGGCCGGCACATCGATGCGGACCGGAACGCGCTGCACGACCTTGGTGAAGTTGCCGGTGGCGTTTTCGGGCGGCAGCAGCGAGAACACGGCACCCGAAGCCGGCGCCAGCGACGAAACGGTTCCCTCGAAGTCCTGGCCGTCGGTCGCATCGACCGAGATCCTGACCTTCTCGCCGGGAACCAGCCGGGCAAGTTGTGTCTCCTTGAAGTTGGCGACGATGTAGAGCTTGTCCATCGGCACGATGACGGCGAGCTTCTGGCCGGGGCTGACAAGGTCGCCCTGCTCGACCGAGCGGTTGCCGACGATGCCGTCATATGGCGCCTTGAGCACGGTGAAGGAAAGATCGCGCAGCGCCTTGTCATGGCTGAGCTGCAGGGACGCCAGCGTGCTCGCCGATTCCGCGCGCTGCGCCTGCAGCACGCCGATATTGGCTTGCGCGGCGGCGATCTGTGCGTCGGCGCCGACAAGGGCGGCATCGGCCTGCTGGACCGCGGTCTGGGCGTCGTCCAGCTGCGCCTGTGTGCCGACATGGGTCTTGAGCAGCTGCGAGGCGCGCGCCGCGACCTTGGCTGCGTTGTCGGCCGCGGCCTGGTCGGCGACCTTCTGCGCCTGGGCCTGCTGCAGCGAGGCGCGGGCCGCGTCGGTCTGGGCGTCGATACGGTCGAGCGTCTTGCTCAAGGTGGCGATCTGCGCCTCGGCCTGGGCGACGGCAATCTTGTAATCGCCGTCATCGACGACGAGCAGCGGATCGCCGGCCTTGACCAGCTGGTTCTCGCTGACCTTGACCTGATCGACATAGCCGGAAATCTTGGGCGAGATGAACGCCATGTCCGCCTGGACATAGGCATCGTCCGTCGAGATCATGAAGCGGCCCGTTGTCCAGTAGTCGTACCCATACCAGGCGCCGGCGCCCAGCAAGGCAACACCGATGACCGGCAGCAGGAAGGAACGCACCGAACGCTTCTTCCTGGCCGGAGCCTCTGCCGGCGGCGACGAGACGGGCTGGACAGGTACTTCCGGTGCTTCCGTCGCTGGCGCAACCTTGGCGTTGGGGAAGGGACGGACTTCAGCAGTGGTCGGCGCGTTCGAGGACATGACATCTCTCTAAAGTTATAATATAATATTGAACCGTTCGGTTCGATCCGGCCGTTGACATAGCGCGTAAAGAGGACCATATCAAGGGCAATCGAACCGCTTGGTTCGAATTATTTTCGAGGTGTGACTTTCATGGCCGAGACCCCGCCCAATGTCGAAAACGAGTCGTGTGACGACCTGTTGGAAAGCTTGCGCCGTGGCCGCCCGGCCGCGGGGCAGGATCCGGCCAAGCGCAGCCAGATCATCGACGGCGCCCGTCGTGTCTTCATCGACAAGGGCTTCGAAGCCGCCTCGATGAACGACATCACCCGCGAGGCCGGCGTCTCCAAGGGTACGATCTACGTCTACTTCGCCAACAAGGAAGAGCTGTTCGAGGCGCTGATCGAGGAAGAGCGCGGCACCATCTTCAAGAACATGTATGACGTGCTGGACAATGCCGACAACCTGCGCGAGACGCTGGTGAAGTTCGGCAAGGTGCTGGCTCTCAAGATCACGTCGGCCAAGGTCGTCCAAGCGCAGCGCACGGTGATCGGGGCATCAGACCGGATCCCCGACATGGGCGCGCGTTTTTACGAGCGCGGTCCCAAGCGTGGCCACGACAAGGTCGCGGCCTTTCTCAATGCCGCCATCGAGCGCGACCTGCTGCGCATCGACGATGTCGATCTTGCCGCCTATCAGTTCACCGAACTGTGCCTGGCCGGTCTGTTCCGCCAGTGCATCTTCGCCTACCGCACCAAGGCCCCGACCCAGGACGAGATCGACCACATCGTCAGGTCAGGCGTCAGCATGTTCCTGAAGGCCTACGGCACCGAAAGGCTTGTGGCGGAAGAAGGCCATCAGACGATTGCTATCGAGGCCAAGCCCTAGCCAGACCATGCTCTAACTCTTTGTTTAGACGCAATTCTGGACGGAAAACCGCTTCACACTTTTCCTAGAATTGCTCTAAGGTGCGGATGCTTTAGCCGCCATTGGCGGCAAGCACGATGGCTGCCTGCAATTCCTGAAGGCCCTCGGCCTTTTCAGAAGAGGTGGCCAGCACGAACGGGAACGCCGCCGGCCGCTTCTTGATCTTTGCCAGCGTCTCCTCGATCAGCCTCGGCACGCCGGCAGTCTTGATCTTGTCGGTCTTGGTCAGCACGATCTGATAGGACACCGCCGCCTTGTCGAGCAGCGACAGCACTTCGTCGTCCTTGGCCTTGATGCCATGACGGGCGTCGATCAGCACATAGACGCGTTTCAGCGTGACCCGGCCCTTGAGGTAATCGAAGACCAGCTTGGTCCACTCGTCGACCTTCTCCTTGGGCGCGGTGGCGTAGCCGTAGCCGGGCATGTCGACCAGCGCCAAGGGTGGCAGGTCGGCGCCCTCGCCCGAAAATCCATCCGGCACGAAATAGTTGAGCTCCTGCGTGCGCCCCGGCGTGTTGGAAGTGCGCGCCAGCCCCTTCTGGTTGACCAGCGCATTGATCAGCGACGACTTGCCGACATTCGAGCGGCCGGCAAAGGCGATTTCCGGCGGCCCTTCCGGTGGCAGGAACTTCATCGCCGGCACGCCGCGGATGAAGATCCACCCTCGCGTAAACAGTTCGGTGCCGATTATGCTGCTGTTCAGAGCGTTCAAGCTGCTGCCTCCAGAAGAGAAATATTGACACCCCGGATAGCATCGAGGTTGCGGCTGACCTTGTCTACCGGCCAGTCCCACCACGCCACCGCCAGCAGCCGCCTGATTGTCCGGTCGTCGAAACGCATCTTTACCACCTTGGCCGCGTTGCCGGCGACGATCGCATAGGGCGGCACGTCGTGCGTCACCACCGATTTCGCAGCGACGATGGCGCCGTGGCCGATTTCCACCCCGGGCAGGATCACCGCCTCCATCCCGATCCAGACGTCGTTGCCGACGATGGTGTCGCCGCGCACCTCCTTCGACCAGGTCGCCGGGTTAAAACCCTTTTCCCAGCCATGGCCGAAAATATTGAACGGATAGGTCGAAAAGCCGGACATGGCGTGGTTGGCGCCGTTCATGATGAAGCGCGCGCCCTCGGCGATGGCGCAGAACCTGCCGATGATCAGCTTGTCGCCTATGAACGGATAGTGATGCAGGACGCATTTCTCGGCGAATTTGTCCGGCCCGTCGGGGTCGTCATAATAGGTGAAGTCGCCGATCTCGATGTTTGGCGCGTTCACCAGTCCCTTGAGGAAGCCGACGCGGGTATGCATCGGGATCGGGTGCTTGATGTCTGGGTTGGGTCCGTCCATGTCGAAATCCGTCAGAGAAATGGCCGCCAGGTGCATCCGAAACTCGAATGCGCCCGTTCAAAATAGCGTGGTCCGCCCTATAGCACCAATCGGGTGACGAGCGAGCTTTCCTTGACGGCCTTGCTCATTTGCTGCCGCGGCAAATCACGATCGGATCGGACAGCGCACTGTCGAAACCGCTGCCCTGATAGACGGTGACATTCGTGGCGCCGGGCGGCAGCATGAAGCTGCCTTCGACGATTTTCTGGTCGCCGGCCGGCATGTGGAGAGCCCAGCTATAGGTGCAAAACTGAGGCGGCGCCTGGGGTTCGACGTGGCTGCAGTTCAATTGCGCGCCACCCAGCATGGCGGCGCCGCCGCAACTGACGGCGCCCTTTGCGAGCGCAATGCCCGGCCATCCTGCAATGGCCGCCACGGTCGCGATCTTCAGCCAATTCATCGTCGTATCCTTGCCCGGCAACAGCCCGCTACCTGAGCCTTTGGGTGGGTCGCAGCCCATGCGTCATTTTTTCCAGGCGGGCTTAGTCCGTCTTGCGCACCGCGTCCAGCAAGATTATGTGCATGATGATAATAAGCATGCTCACTAACAGTCGCGCCGAAAAACTCCAGTACCTCCCATGCCATCGTCACCCAACATCAGCTTCGTGCTGCACGATGTCGCGCGCCTGCTTCGAAAGCGGTTCGAGCAGAGGTCGCGGGCATCGGGGCTGACCCGCGCCCAGTGGCAGGTGCTGGCCTATCTCAGCCTGCATGAAGGCATCCACCAGAACAAACTGGCGGACCTGATCGAGATCACGCCGATCACGCTCGCCCGGCTGCTCGACAAGATGGAAGCAAGCGGCTTCATCGAGCGCCGGCCCGATCCCGCTGACCGCCGGGCATGGCTGCTGTACCTGAAGCCGCAAGCCCATCCGCTGATCGAAATCATGCGCGGCAATGGGCGGAAGACGCGTGACGAGGCCTTTGTCGGCCTTTCCGCGGATGCGCAACTGCATCTGCTGCAAACCCTATCCCTCATCAAATCCAATCTGCTCGCGGCTTGCGCCCAGCCTGCCGCCGACCGGGAGAAAACACATGGCTGAATCAACCTCACCAAAGAAGCCTGTCGAAGAAGACGGATCCGCCGCCGACCGGGCGCGCGACCAGGTCATCCGGCTGGACAGCGAACGCGAGCAAAGGCGAGCCAGCACCGTCATCGACAATGACGAGCTCGAATCACCGGTCGCCCTGGAGCCGGCGGCGCTCGAGGCTCCGTCCAAGGAGCCACGCCAGGCCGGGGTTGCGGTGGCGCCTCCGGCGCCGGTCAAGCCCAAGCGCGGCCGGGCACGGCCGATCCTGTTTGCCCTGCTTCCGTTCGCGCTGGTCGTCGGCGGCTATTACTACGTCATCGGCGGCCAGGTCATGACGACCGACAATGCCTACATCCAGGCGCAGTCGCTCGGCGTTTCCACCGATGTCTCCGGCACTGTGTCCGAGATCGACGTGCACGAGAACGAGGCGGTGAAGAAGGACCAGGTGCTTTTCCGGTTGCGGTCGGCCTCTTTCGAAACCGCTCTTGCCGCCGCCCAGGCACAGCTCGGCACAGTGCGCAACCAGGTGCTGACCTTGCAGGCGAGCTACCAGCAGTCGCAGGCGCTGATCGAGCAGGCGCAGGCCGACATCCCCTATTACGAGGCCGCTTTCCAACGCCAGCAGGATCTGCTCAAGACCTCCACCTCCTCGAAGGCGACCTTCGACAGCGCCCAGCACGACCTCGTCGCCGCCGAGCTGGGCAGGCGTCGCCTGTGCCTGCGCTTGGGCAGCGGACACTTTCTGGCGGGCGGCGACGCCAGCCAGCCGGTGGAGATAGAACGGGTTCTTCTCCAC
>NZ_RZRA01000024.1:0-15638 GCF_003998945.1 Mesorhizobium sp. M7A.F.Ca.CA.003.01.2.1
AAGATCGATCGCCCGGACGCCCGTCATGTCGAGGTGGTCAACGAGGTGTTCGACCTCTTCGCAGCGCTCGACGCCACCGACGAGCAGCTCGACTTCCCGATTCTGTACGGCTCAGGCCGCGATGGCTGGGTTTCGGAAAATCCGGAAGGACCGAAGGACCAGCAGTTGGCGCCCCTGTTCGACCTCGTCATCAAGCATGTGCCGGAGCCGACCGTTCATCCCGGTCCGTTCCGCATGATCGGCACCATCCTGGAAGCCAATCCGTTTCTCGGCCGCATCATCACCGGCCGCATCGAGAGCGGCACGCTGAAGGCCAACCAGCCGGTCAAGGTGCTGCACCATGACGGTACTCAGATCGAAACCGGCCGTATTTCCAAGATCCTGGCCTTCCGCGGCCTTGAGCGCCAGCCGATCGAAGAAGCGCAGGCGGGCGACATCGTCGCCATTGCCGGCTTGTCGAAGGGCACCGTCGCCGACACGTTCTGCGACCCGAGCGTGAGCGAACCGCTGCATGCGCAGCCGATCGATCCGCCGACCGTGACCATGTCGTTCCTGGTCAACGACAGTCCGCTGGCCGGCACCGAAGGCGACAAGGTGACCAGCCGCGTCATCCGCGACCGCCTGCTGCGCGAAGCCGAAGGCAATGTCGCGCTGAAGATCGAGGAATCGCCTGACAAGGATTCGTTCTTCGTCTCCGGCCGCGGCGAATTGCAGCTGGCCGTGCTGATCGAGACGATGCGGCGCGAAGGCTTTGAAATCGCCGTGTCGCGTCCGCGCGTCGTCATGCAGAAGGGCGAGAATGGCGAATTGCTGGAGCCGGTCGAAGAAGTCGTCATCGACGTCGACGAGGAGCATGCCGGCGTCGTCGTGCAGAAGATGTCCGAGCGCAAGGCCGAGATGGTCGAACTGCGCCCATCCGGCGGCAATCGTCAGCGCATTGTCTTCCATGCGCCGACCCGTGGCCTGATCGGCTACCAGTCGGAGCTTTTGACCGACACGCGCGGCACCGCCGTGATGAACCGGCTTTTCCATGCCTATGAGCCCTACAAGGGCGAGCTGCCAGGCCGCACCAATGGCGTGCTGATTTCCAACGAACAGGGCGAATCGGTCGCCTACGCCATGTGGAACCTGGAAGATCGCGGCCCGATGGTCATCGATCCGGGCGTCAAGGTGTATCAGGGCATGATCATCGGTATCCATAGCCGCGACAATGACCTTGAAGTGAACGTGCTCAAGGGCAAGAAGCTGACCAACATCCGTGCCGCCGGCAAGGACGAGGCGGTCAAGCTGACCCCGCCGATCCGCATGACGCTGGAACGCGCGCTGGCCTGGATCCAGGACGACGAGCTGGTCGAAGTGACGCCGAAGACCATTCGGCTGCGCAAGCTCTATCTCGATCCGAACGAGCGCAAGCGGTTCGAGAAGTCGTCCAAGGTGGTCGGCGCGGCGTAAGCTCTTATTTTTTCCAACAGCGGAGAGGGGCGGAGCAACCAGTGTTCCGCCCCTTTTTCGTTCATCCACCGGCAGCCGCGATGATGGCCTGCCGATCGGCCTCGCCGGCCAGATCGATGCGGATCGTGTTTCCCGCACGGGCCGGCTTGCGCAGGGCCTTTGCTCCATCCGGGTCAACGATGAGCAGCCGCTTCTCCTCCAGCGCCTGAAGCCGTGATCGCGAGATGCAGAGTTCGCTTGCGAGCAGCCGGTCGAGCCGCAGCGATGTCGGCATTTCGAGCCCGAGCTGGAGTTCCAACACGGTCGCGGCTTCCCTGGTGTCGCCGAGCCTGCGCTTGTGAACGCTGACATCGGAGAACTCCTCGACGCGCCCGATCCGGTTGCGCAACGCCACCGCATCGAAGGCATGACGGTGAGCGAGTGCAGGATCGTTGCTTTCGAGCGCCGCCAGCAGCGCCGGGTCGATGTCGCGGCGGTTGCAGCGTTCGAAAATGCCGAAATTCCAGGAATTGTCGCAGTCGATGCAGCGATAGATCAGCCACACGTCGATGCGTTTGCCATTGGCGTTGACGCGGAACTTTCCGCTGCTGCAATAGGCCCTCACGGTGCCGCAGCGGTTGCAATTGATGAGCGGTCGAGGTGCGGTCTGGGGTGCGATTGCCCAGTGGATACGCAGAAGTCCAGACATGCCGATAAGCCCTTCCCGTCGGGAAGTTCATCAGGCCGGCGATGTCGAGATGCCCATGCGGGCGCGGCGTGGCGGTCGCTTGCTATGATTGGAAATCGGATGTCACGGGCGGCAGCGCGCAACAACGGTTCAGCAGTGCCAAACCGGTCTCGAACCGCCGCCCAGAAGAACACATGAACATGAAAACAGATACCGCAAATGCGGTGTCATGCAGTGTGTCGGGGGAGTTGGCGAGACCGGCGGTTACGTAGGCAAAGTGAAGCTCAAAATTGTTTCGCGATGGCCTTTCTAGCCGCGACATGCCGGACCGACAAGGGTCTTTTGTCGGTGCTACCGCAGCCGAGCCACTTGCGTTAATATCCGAAATCGAAGGTTTTCAACCAGAGACCCGGTTATGCACCCCACCTCGCTCCTGATTTTCGCCGCCGCTCTGTTCGTTGCCGCGGGCTCGCCTGGGCCATCGATCGCGGCGCTTGTCGCCCGCGTCATCTCGAAAGGGTTTCGCGACGTGTTCCCGTTCCTGCTCGCCATGTGGATCGGCGAGGGCATCTGGCTATCGCTGGCGGTGTTCGGGCTGGCTGTCGTGGCGCAGACCTTCCATTTCGCCTTCGTCGTGGTGAAATGGGTCGGCGTTGCCTATCTCGCTTACCTCGCCTGGAAGATGTGGACCGCGCCTGTCGATGCAAAAGAGGGCGAGATGCCGCGCGAGGATTCGGCGATAAAACTGTTCTTCGCCGGCATGGCGGTGACGCTCGGCAATCCCAAGATCATGATGTTCTACCTGGCGCTGCTGCCGACCATCATCGACCTCGCTTCGGTCAGCATCGTCGGCTGGGTCGAGCTGACGGCGACCATGGCCGTGGTGCTGGTCGCCATCGATCTCGCCTGGGTGCTCGCCGCATCACAGGCGCGCAAGCTTTTGAAGAGCAAGCGCGCCATGAAGATCGCCAATCGCATCAGCGCCACGACGATGGCCGGTGCGGCGGCCGCCATAGCGACGCGGTCCTGAGCCGGCGCGTCACATCACTTCAATGATCGGCGCGATCTCGACGCTGAAGGCCGGGTTCATCAGGATCGGGCAGTCCTTGGCCTTGGCGACGGCATCGTCGATGTCTTTCGCTTCGACGATCGTGTAGCCGGCGGCCGGATTGCTGCCGCCATTGTTCTCGACCTTGCCGCCGGGCAGCACCATCTTCGACATGCCGACCGGATTGCCGCCGTCGACCACAGCCGAGCCGAGCTTGCCGTACCAGCCGTTCCAGGCGTCCATTGCGGCCTTCCGCTCGGCCTCGTCGGTCGGCATCTTGCCCGAGCCATGATAGACGTAGAGATACTTCGCCATGTTCTCCTCCCTTGGTGAGCGGCATCGAACCGGCATGCGGTCATGCCGCCTGCCGATCATCGGACCAAACCGGCAAACAAGCAACGAGAATGCGACACTGCTAATATAACGCCCCGGTCTGGATCCTGCCGCAATCCGTCACCTTGCCATGGCGTGGTATTCGTCGTTCGGCCGCATATCGATTGCCGCGGCCACGCGGTTCGACATGTTGAAGAAGGCAGCGGTCGAGGCGATGTCCCAGATGTCGCGATCGGTGAAGCCGGCCTGACGCAGCGCGCCCCGGTCGGCCTCGACGATCTTGGCCGGCTCTTGCGTCAGCTTGACGGCGAATTCGAGCATTGCCGTCTGCCTGGGCGAAAGATCGGCGGCGCGGAAATTCATCACCATCATTTCGCCGAGCGCCGGATCGCCGGAGAGCTGGCGCACCGCCGCGCCGTGCGCGGTCAGGCAATAGTAGCAATGATTGATCGAGGAGACGGCGACCGCGATCATTTCGCGCTCCAGCTTCGACAGGCCGGACTCACCCAGCATCAAATCGTTGTACATGTCGGTGAAGGCGCGCAGCTTCTTGTCGTCGAAGGCATAGGCCCTGAGCACGTTGGGGACGAGGCCGAGCTTCTCCTCGCATTTGGCGAAATAGGTTTTTGTCGCCTCGCTCAGCTCTCCCTGGCCAAGATCAAGCGCGCTGATTTTGCCGGTCATGGGTCATTTCTCCTCGTTGCGCGGCATCTTGTCGCCAAATTCCGATAATTCTTGGCAAGCCGTCAAACCTTTGTCGCCAAACAGCGGTCATCTGCTACCATAGTCGTAAAAGCATTCGACGGGAGGGACGTGCGTCATGGCCAGCGTGAAATCCGCGAGCAAGCCGAAGAAAAAAGCCACGGCAGCGCTTAAAGCGGAGGAAAGGCCAGCCAGGCTTGCAGACTATCTGCTCGCCCGCGCGCCAGCTGAAGACATTGCTCCCTACGATGTGGCCGACCTGGAGCGGGCTGCCGATCTCGCCGGCCAGGCAGTCGCCACTCACAGGAAAGGCGAGTGCGTCGTCGCCGTCGATGCCGATTCGGGCGTTGTGCGAGACGGCCGCCCGATGACGGTTGTCACGGTCGTCAACGACAACATGCCGTTCCTGTTCGATTCCATCCTCGGCGAGATCACCGAGACATCGGGCGAACCGACCCTGGTCACCCATCCGGTTATCGTCGTGCGCCACGGCAAGGGCGGCGTGGAAGAAATCCTCGGCGACGGCAATTTCGCCAAGGACGATGGCAGCCACGACCGGCTGAGCGTCATCCATGTCCACATCCCGCGGCTGACATCCGAGCAGGCGAGCGGATTGAGCGAGCGGCTGCGCAAGATCCTTGGCCAGGTTCATGCCGCCGTTCACGACTGGAGGCCAATGCTGGCCCGCCTCGATCAGGCGATCTCGGAATTCCGCTATACGGCCGTGCCGCTCGACAAGAAGAGCGTTGCCGAGGCTCTCGCCTTCCTGGAGTGGCTGCGCGACGACAATTTCACCTTCCTTGGCATGCGCGAGTTCAAATACACCGGCGGCGAGGAAAGCGGCACGCTGGAGCGCGCTGAAAAGCCTGGCCTCGGCATCCTGTCCGATCCCGACGTGCTGGTGCTCAGGCGCGGCACCGAAGCGGTAACGACGACGCCGGAGATCCGCGCCTTCCTGCATGGGCCGGAGCCGCTGATCGTCACCAAGGCCAATGCCAAGTCGTCCGTGCACCGCCGCATCTATCTCGATTACATCGGCATCAAGACCTACACCGCCAAGGGTACGCTCGCGGGCGAATTGCGCATCGTCGGCCTGTTCACCTCGACCGCCTACACGCGCTCGGTGATGAAGATCCCGTATCTCAGGTCCAAGGCCGAAACCATCATCGCCAAGTCCGGCTTCGACCGGCACGATCATTCCGGCAAGGCGCTGATCAACGTGCTGGAAAGCTATCCGCGCGACGAGCTGTTCCAGGTGCCGGTGCCGATCCTGCGCAAACATGCCGCCGCCATTCTGGGCCTGGTCGAGCGGCCACGCGTGCGGGCGCTGGTGCGCGCCGACCAGTTCGACCGTTTCGTCTCAATCCTCGTCTTCGTGCCGCGCGACCGTTACGACAGCGTCGTGCGCGAGAAGATTGGCTCCTATCTGAAAACCGTATTCGAAGGCCGGCTGTCGGCCTACTACCCGGCCTTTCCCGAGGGCGGGCTGGCGCGCGTGCACTTCATCATCGGCCGCTCCGGCGGCAAGACGCCGAAGGTCGAGCAAGCGACGATAGAGGCGGCGATCCGCGACATCGTGCGTACCTGGGAGGACGCCCTTTCCGATGCGGCCGAGGCCAGTGGCGGCGACCAGGCTTTGAAGGCGATTGCCGCGCGGCTGCCGGAAAGCTACCGCGATTCGTTCAGCGCGGCGGTGGCGTTGGCCGATGCCGGGCGCATTGCCAAGATCAGCGCCGGCAATCCGATCGCCATCGACTATTATCGCCATGCCGAGCAGAAGCCGCACCAGGCATCGCTGAAGATCTATCACCACGGCAGCCCGGTGGCGCTGTCGCGCCGCGTGCCGGTGCTGGAAAACATCGGCTTCCGCGTCATCAGCGAGCGCACTTTCGAGGTCGGCGACGACCAGGTCGGCACGATCAATAGTGATCGGCCCGGCTTAGTCTTTATTCATGACATGGAGCTTGAGAACAGCTACGGCCAGCCGATCGACCTGACCGATGGCGGCGCGCTGTTCGAAGATGCGTTCCTCTCCGTCTGGCGCGGCGACGTCGACAATGACGGCTATAACGGCCTCGCCCAGACCGCCGGCCTGTGGTCTGGCGAGATCACCATCCTGCGCGCCTATGGCCGTTATCTGCAGCAGGTCGGCATTCCGCAAAGCCAGGATTTCATCGCCGCCGCGCTCAACCGCTATCCCGACATAGCGCGTGGCCTGCATGCGCTGTTCATCGCCCGGCTTGGCCCGACAGCCGAGACCGAAGGCGTGGTGGCCGCAAAGCATCTCAAGGCCAAGATCAAGGATGCGCTGGAGGATGTGCCGAACATCGACGACGACACCATCATCCGGCGCTACCTCAATCTGATCGAAGCCACGCTGCGCACCAATCATTTCGTTGCCGATACGAAAGAAAAGGGCCAGTCGCTGGCGATCAAGCTGGACTCGCACGCGGTCGAGGGCTTGCCGGCGCCGCGGCCGTGGCGGGAGATCTTCGTCTACGGCTCCGAGGTCGAAGGTCTGCATCTGCGCTTCGGTCCGGTGGCGCGCGGCGGCCTGCGCTGGTCCGACCGCGCCCAGGACTACCGCACCGAGGTGCTCGGCCTGGTCAAGGCACAGCAGGTCAAGAATGCCGTCATCGTGCCGGTGGGCGCCAAGGGCGGCTTCTATCCGAAGAAGCTGCCGATGAGCGCTGGCCGCGACGCGATCTTCGAGGCCGGTACTTCGGCCTACAAGAACTTCGTCTCCAGCCTGCTGTCGATCACCGACAATATCGGCCTCGACGGCGTCATCCCGCCGGCCGGCGTTATCAGACGCGACCCGGACGATCCGTATTTCGTCGTTGCCGCCGACAAGGGCACGGCGACCTTCTCCGATACCGCTAACGCGATCTCGGAGAAGCACGGCTTCTGGCTCGACGACGCCTTCGCCAGCGGCGGCTCGGCCGGCTATGACCACAAGAAGATGGGCATCACCGCCAAGGGCGCCTGGGAAGCGGTCAAGCGGCATTTCCGCGAGATCAACCGCGACATCCAGACCTCGTCCTTCACCGTCGTTGGGGTCGGCGACATGTCGGGCGACGTGTTCGGCAACGGCATGCTTTTGTCCCCGAAAACCCGGCTGATCGCGGCCTTCGACCATCGCGACATCTTCATCGATCCCGATCCCGACATGGCAGCCTCGATGGCCGAGCGCGAGCGCATGTTCGCGCTGCCGCGTTCGAGCTGGCAGGACTACGACAAGACGAAACTGTCGGAAGGCGGCATCATCGTCTCGCGCAACCAGAAATCGATCACCTTGCCGGCGGCGGCGGCGGCGGCGATCGGCCTGGCCAAGACCACCGCCACGCCGGTCGAGATCATGACCGCCATCCTCAAAGCGCCGGTCGATCTTCTGTGGTTCGGCGGCATCGGCACGTATCTCAGGGCATCGACCGAGACCAATGCCGAGGTCGGCGACCGCGCCAACGATGCCATTCGCATCACCGCGCTCGACGTCCGGGCGAAAGTGATCGGCGAGGGCGCCAATCTCGGCGTCACGCAGCGGGCGCGCATCGAGTTCGGCATGAATGGCGGCCGCTGCAACTCCGACGCCATCGACAATTCGGGCGGCGTCAACTGCTCCGACGTCGAGGTCAACATCAAGATCGCGCTGGCTTCCGCCATGCGCAAGGGGTCGTTGACACGCCCGGCACGCAACAAGCTGCTGGCCGAGATGACCGAGGAGGTCGGCTCGCTGGTGCTGTCCAACAACTACCAGCAGACGCTGGCGCTTTCGATCGCCCGCAAGCGCGGCCTCGCCGACATCGCGCATCAGAGCCGCTTCATGACGGCGCTGGAGGCGCGCGGCCTGCTCGACCGTGCCGTCGAGACGCTGCCGTCGCCGGCAGCGCTGGCCGAGCGCGAAGCGCGTGGCGAACCGCTGACCAGAGCCGAACTCGGCGTGCTGCTCGCCTATGCCAAGATTGTGCTGTTTTCCGACATCGTCGCCAGCGACGTGCCTGATGACGCGCATTTCGACCGCGACCTGATGGGCTATTTTCCCGACCAGATGGCGAAGAAATACGCCGCCGAGATCCATGGCCACAGGCTGCGCCGCGAGATCATCACACGGGTCGTCGCCAACGATCTGGTCAATCGCGGCGGCCCATCCTTCGTCAACCGGCTGCAGGAGGCCACCGGGCGCACCGCCGCCGACGTGGTGCGGACCTTCGCGGTGGTGCGTGACGGTTTTGCCTTGCCGGCGCTCTATCGCGAGATCGACGCGCTCGACAACCAGATCGACGGCCAGGTGCAGCTCGATCTCTATCAGATGGTCAGCCGGCTGATCTATGTGACCAGCGGCTGGTATCTGAAGAACGATGCCGGCACGGCACCCCTCAGCCAGCGCATTGCCGAGTTGCAGGAAGCCCGCAAGGCGCTGGAGCCCAAGCTCGTTTCGCTGCTGCCGGCCTTTTCACGCGAGCGCATCGAGGAGAAGCGGCATGGGCTGTTCAAGGCCGGCGCGCCGGAAAGCTTGGCCGGGCAGCTGGCACTGAGCGAGGTGGCGGAACTCATCCCCGACATCGCGCTGACGGCGCGCACCGCCGGCGCCGATATCGTCGCCGCGGCCAAGGCGTTCTTCGCCGTCAGCGATGCCTTCCGCATTCCGCGTGTCGAGGATGCCGCACGCTCGATCACGCCATCGGACTACTACGATCAGCTGGCGCTTTCGCGCGCCACCGACACGATCGATGCGGCACGGCGCGGCATCGCGGTGGCGGCGCTCACCGGCCACGCCAAGACGGCCGATCCGGTGGCTGCCTGGCTGGACGCCGGCGGCGAGCGGGTGGCGCGCATCCGCGAGCGGCTGCAGGCGTTGACCGAGGGCGGCGACATCACCGTGTCGCGGCTGTCGGTGGCGTCGGGGCTGATGAGCGATCTGACGGGGATGTGAACCGTCGATGATTGCCACACGCGTTGTCGGGTGCGTGTGGCGCCTTTTCCAATGTTATCGGCGCTTGGCGTTCAGCAAGCTCACCAGGAATGTTTGAGGGTGCCGACGATTTTCAGCCGGTCGCCGTAGAATTCGGTCCCGTAATAGCTGGTTGTCAGATACTTCCGGTCGAACAGGTTCGTTGCGTTCAAGGCCAACGTCACGTCCTTGGTCATCTTGTAGCTAATCGCCGCATCCACCAGTGCGTAGCCGCCAATCGAAATGGTGTTCGCGTCATCCCCGTAGGTTTGTCCGATATAGCGCAGGCCACCGCCGATGGTCAGGTCGCCACGCGGTCCTTCCTCGGGAAGCGTGTAGTCGACCCAGGCTGACGCCAGGTGGCGAGGAACGCGCTGCGGCCGATTGCCGGCATTCCCGCCAATGCCGTCTTCCAGGATCTCGGCATCCCAGTAGGAATAGGCAAGCGTCAGGTTCAAGTTTTCCGCGATGGCGGCCTTGCCCTCGAGTTCGATGCCGCGGACGCCAACCTTGCCGATCTGCTGCTGGACAACAGGCGTGACATAGGTCGGAACATTGGTTTGGGTAAGGTCGAAGACCGCGGCTGTGAACAGGCCGTCGAAGCCGTCGGGCTTGTACTTGATGCCTGCCTCATACTGTTTGCCCTCCTGAGGCTTCAACGAGCCCGAGACCGCATACCCGTTGGCGCTTGGCGACACGAGCGGCTGGAAGCTTTCCGAATAGTTGGCGTAGACCGCGAGGTTCGGCGTGAATTTGTAGGTCAGGCCGGCGCGCTTGGTGAAGGCCGATGCGGTGTCGTCGTCCTGCGTTCCCAGGTCGAGATAATCAGCTGTCGTCTGCACGCGGTCCCAGCGCCCGCCCAGGGTGACGATCCAGCGGTCGTCAAACGTCAATTGCTCCTGGGCATAGACACCGACCGCCTGCTGCTTGACCCGCCAGTTCACATAGGGGCCGAGGTTGATGCAGGACAGACCGCAATAGGTCGGGTTGTCGATGTCGATGGGGCCGGCAGTGCCGAAGAGGATGTTTTCGCGGGTGTTGTCGTTGGCGTAGTCGACGCCGACAAGCGTCTTGCTGGCGACCCGGTCCCAGCCCGTATCGTATTGCAACTGATTGTCGAAGGCATAGCGGTTGGACAGGCCGCCGACGGAAAATGCCGTGCGGTCCGCCGTGGGGTCAAGCGACGCGCCGTAGACCTCGGCGTAGTCGAGGCTCAAATGCGTGTAGCGGGCATTGGAGCGGAAGGTGAGATTCTCGTTGAATTCATGTTCGAACTGGTAGCCGATATCGACCTGCTCGGTGTTGAAGCGGTTGAAATCCGGCTCGCCCAGGAAGGTGCCGATGTCGATATTGGCGCCGGCGGGGGTGCCGCGTGCGCCTGTGCCATCTCGCTTGTAATAGTCAGTCAGGATGGTGAGCGAGGTTCCTTCCTCGGGCTTGATGGTCAACGCGGGTGCGATGTAAAGCCGGTCGTCGTTGGAATAATCCCATCCTTGATCGCCATCCTTGGCCAGCCCGGTAAGCCGATAGGTCCACACGCCATCGGGGTCGATCGGCCCGCCAAAATCAACGCCAATCTCCTTGGTGCCGTCGCCATAGGACGTGTAAATCTCCCCCTGCTTCTGGTCCAGCGGCCGCTTGGTAATGGCGTTCACCAATCCGCCAGGGCCGTTGAGACCAAAAAGCGTCGATGTCGATCCCTTTAGGACCTCCACGCGCTGAAGTCCGTAAGGTTCGAGACGGCTGGCCGTGAACCAGGCTGGGATGCGCGCCGTCAAGCCGTCGCGATAGGTACCGAGCGATGTCTGGTCGAAACCGCGGATGCGAATATAGTCGTATCGGTCATCGTTGCCGAACTCGTCGGTGAGGACGCTGGATGTGTAGGCCACGGCCTGCTGGAGGCTTTCGACATGGCGCGCCTCCAGTTCCTTTTGGGTTACAACTGAAACCGAGGCGGGAACGTCGACGATCGGCGTATCGGTCTTGGTGGCGGTCGCCGTATCCTTGGCGACGATCGTTTGATCGGGCCCGCCAACGCGGTCCGACTTGCCGGTGACGACGATCGTTTCCAGTTGAGTTGCATCGTCCGGCGAAACGTCCTGGGCCCGGCCGGTCCCCACCATTCCAAAAGATGCCGCTATCAAGGCACTGCTCGCAATCAATCGCCTTGCCTGAATGCGCAACAATGCCTGTCGACCAATCGTCATCTCTTATTCCCTGTCAGACCAATTTCGAGCAGTTCGGCCGGTCACCGTTCCGGCCCTGCGCGAGCGCAATTAGTCAAAGCGGACAAAAAGAGTCAACTTAATAATCAAGAGATCCACGCCGGCGACAATCGTTGCGAAGCAGGGGGTGGAGGACGGCGCCGGACCTACGGTCCGACTTCCCCCACGAGAAAAATACGGGCTTGGTTCGCGAAGCGGACGAAAGCCGGTTGCATGGCTTTCGAACAGTGAACGCCCGGCAGCGTCAAGGGTACGGCACCGAGCTTCGTTCATTGCATGAGCGCATGAAACATGCAGACATGGCGCCCGACACGGAACCGGTGCCGAGGGATCATGATGACGGTAGAGACAGTGCAGCGTGCGTCCGGGCGCGGCATCTGGGGATGGATGCTGTTCGACTGGGCGGCGCAGCCGTTCTTCACGGTCGTGACGACCTTCATCTTTGGACCTTACTTCGTCTCGCGCATGGCGAGCGATCCGGAGACCGGCCAGGCGGCCTGGGGCTACGGCATTGCCGCGGCCGGTCTTGTCATCGCCGTGCTGTCGCCTATCCTCGGCTCGATTGCCGACCAGACCGGCCCGCGCAAGCCCTGGATCGCATTCTTTGCCGCGGTCAAGGTCACCTGCCTTTGCATGCTTTGGTTCGCGGCCCCCGGTTCGAACCTTTTCCTGGTCGTGCTATTCTTTTCGCTGGCGTCGGTCGCGGCCGAGTTTTCGACCGTGTTCAACGATTCGATGATGCCGCGCCTGGTGCCGAAGAGCGAGATCGGCCGAATCTCCAACATGGCCTGGGGCCTTGGTTATCTCGGCGGCATGATCGCGCTGATCTTCGTCGTCGCTTGCTTGGCCGGTTCGCCGGAGACCGGCAAGACGATCATCGGCACCGACCCGCTCTTTGGGCTCGACCCGAAGCTCGGCGAGGACGCGCGCGCAACCGGGCCTTTGTCAGCCGGCTGGTACTTCCTGTTCATCCTGCCGATGTTCTTTTTCACCCCCGATGCCATCAAGGGCCTGCCGATCGGCCCTGCGGTGCGAGAGGGGTTGGCGGAGCTGAAAGTGACGCTGGGCGAGGTGCGCAAGCGCAGCGGCATCTTCCGCTTCCTTGTCGCCCGCATGATCTATCAGGACGGTGTCAATGCGGTGCTGGCGCTGGGGGGCACTTTCGCAGCAGCGATGTTCCACTGGTCGATCACCGAAATCGGTATTTTCGGCATCATTCTCAACGTCGTCGCCATCTTCGGCTGCCTGGTTGCAGCCCGTCTCGATACGGCGCTTGGCTCAAAAACCATCGTCATGATCTCGCTGGTCCTGCTCAGCATCGCCACGATCGGCATCGTCTCGACCGGACCGGGCTATACTTTGTTCGGCCTCTGGATGATGCTTGGACCGGACAGCGGTGGCCTGTTCGGCACGGCAGCGGAAAAGGCCTACATCTTCTTCGGCCTGTTGATCGGTGTGGCTTTCGGGCCGGTGCAGGCGTCGTCGCGATCCTACATGGCGCGCAGCGTCACGGCCGCCGAATCCGGCCGCTATTTCGGCATTTATGCGCTGGCCGGACGGGCGACCAGTTTCCTGGCGCCGTTCATGGTCGCGTCCGTCACCCTGGCCAGCGGCTCGGCACGGCTCGGCATGGCGGTGATCGTGCTGTTCCTCGGGATCGGCATGGCGATCCTGGTCAAGACGCCCTATCCAGCGGACCGGCCGGCGGATTGAGTTCTTTCTTCCTTCTCCCCCTGTGGGGTGAGCGGCCGGTTCGCGAAGCGAATTCATCGTGCCAGTGGCACGATGAAAGGCTGACGAACGCCGGGACGCTGCGGAGCAGCGGGGACCCGGCAGGGCGGATCGTCCACCGCCCGGCCCTTCGCGGGCTCAGGGCGTTCGAAGCTCGAAAAGCCAAGCAATTGGCTTTTCGTTTGCTGCGCGAACCGCTTCTCACCCCGCAAGGAGAGAAAGAAGAAGTGCGTCAATGCCTGAAATGCCGGACGCCCGTAAACACCATGGCGATGCCGTGCTCGTCGGCAGCGGCGATGACGTCCTTGTCGTTCATCGAGCCACCCGGCTGGATAACGGCAGTGGCGCCGGCGGCGATCGCCGACAGCAATCCGTCGGCGAAGGGGAAGAAGGCGTCGGAGGCGACGACCGAGCCCTTGGTCAGCGGTTCGGCAAGGCCGGCGGCCTCGGCGGCGTCGAGTGCCTTGCGGGCAGCGATGCGTGAGGAGTCGACCCGGCTCATCTGGCCGGCGCCGATGCCGACGGTGGCGCCGTCCCTGACGTAGACGATGGCGTTGGACTTGACGTGCTTGGCGATGCGGAAGGCGAATTTCAGGTCGGCCATTTCGACCGGCGTCGGCGCCCTCTTGGTCACCACTTTCAGTTCGAGGTCGTCGACGACAGCGTTGTCCCGGCCCTGGATGAGCAGACCGCCGGCGACGGATTTGACCGTCGTGCCCGGCGTGCGCGGATCCGGCAGCCCACCGGTGACCAGCAGGCGCAAATTCTTCTTCGCCGCGACGATGGCCGCTGCCTCGTCAGTGGCGCCGGGCGCTATGATGACTTCGGTGAAGGTTTTTACGATCTCTTCCGCCGCCTCGGCGTCGAGGGTGCGGTTGACCGCGACGATGCCGCCGAAGGCCGAAACCGGGTCGCAGGCGAGCGCCTTGGCGTAGGCGGCTTTCAGCGAGGTGCCTTCGGCAACGCCGCACGGGTTGGCGTGCTTGATGATGGCGACGGCGGCGGAACGCGCCGGATCGAACTCGCCGACCAGCTCGAAGGCGGCGTCGGTGTCGTTGATGTTGTTGTAGGACAGCTGCTTGCCCTGCAACTGACGCGCCGTGGCGACGCCCGGCCGCTTGTCGCCATCGATATAGAAGCCGGCGCTCTGATGCGGGTTCTCGCCATAGCGCATCACCTCGACCAGCCTGCCGCCAAAGGCACGCCACGTCGGGTGTTCGATCTCGAGCGCTTCGGCGAACCAGCCGGAGATCGCCGCGTCATAGCTGGCGGTGCGGGCGAAGGCCTTGGCGGCCAGCTTCTTGCGGAAATCCAGCGACAGCGAGCCGATGTTCATCTCCAGCGCGTTCAGCACCGAGGCATAGTCGCCGGGATCGGTGACGATGGCGACATAGGCGTGGTTCTTGGCCGAGGCGCGGATCATGGCCGGGCCGCCAATGTCGATGTTCTCGACGATCGATGCGTAGTCGGCGCCGGAGCGGCGGACCTCCTCGAACGGATAGAGATTGGAGACGACGAGATCGATCGGCTCGATGCCGTATTTGCGCATTGCCGCTGAATGCTCCGGATCGTCGCGCACGCCAAGCAGCGCGCCATGCACGCCGGGATGCAAGGTCTTGACGCGGCCATCCATGATCTCGGGAAAGCCGGTGAGCTCGGAGACGTCGCGCACCGGAAGGCCCGCGTCAGAGATCGCCTTTGCCGTGCCGCCGGTCGAGACCAGCTCGACGCCTGCGGCTGCCAGCGCCTTGGCGAAATCGATGAGGCCGGTTTTGTCGAAAACGGAGAGCAGGGCGCGGCGCACGGGAACCAGGTCTGGTGCGGGAATGTTCTTGGCGGCGACGGCCATGGGCTGGCGGCCTTTCACGACTGGTGTGGTGGATGCCCGCGCCCGTAGCACATGCCGCCCGGAAATCAAACCGGCGGTCAGGTAGGTCAGTTGTTTTCCGGATAACCGGCGATGCTGGTGCGGGTCAGCTGCCAGTGGACTTCGGCGATTTCCGAGGCCTTGAAGGCAAGCACGATCTGGCGGCTGCGGCGCGGGCCGCCAAGACCGGCGAAATAGATCGATTCCTCGACCTCCGGCACCACTTCGGCCGATGTGAACACCCAGGTGTCGGCCTGATCGGCGGCCAGCACCAGGCGGTCATGCTCGTCCTGCAAAAGGTTGACATCGGGATGAACGTGGAAGCGGACGGTGACGAAGTCGCGGCCATTGTTGCGGATCGCGGCACTGCCGGGGCGCTGGAAGCGGTCCCGGCCGGCCAGCACATTGCCGTTCGACGACAGCTTCAGCTCGCGCTCATGCAGGAAACCAAAGCGCGCGACATAGCCGTCATGGCGGGCGATGAAACCCTGAACGCCTTTCTGATCGGTGCGCTTGCACTGCACATGCTGCGGGCCGCCGATCAACGGCGAACCGAGCAGGTCGTTGACGCGCAACGAGTGGCTGAAGCGCGCCGACGAGGTGTCGTTGATGGTGGCGGTCGAGTGCGCGGCGGTGGCGCGCGCCAGCGGCCGGAATTCAGC
>NZ_RZRA01000250.1:0-6302 GCF_003998945.1 Mesorhizobium sp. M7A.F.Ca.CA.003.01.2.1
ATCCTGCACCGGCGCGAGGCTGGCGCGCCGAAGATCAAGGACCCGACACCGGATACCAAGGTGCGCCTGCGCGGCCTGGCCAACCTTCCGCTGCTGGCGGGGGTGATCGGCGCCATCCTGCTATCGGCGGCTTGGAAGCCGGGCGTCAGCTTCTCCGTGTTCGGCGTCAGCCTGGAACTGCAGAACCTGGTGCGCGACGCCATGATCCTGGCGCTCGCCCTCGTTTCACTTGTCATTTCGCGCAAGGAATACCGCGAGGCCAATGGCTTCAACTGGGGTCCGATAGCAGAGGTGGCCAAATTGTTTGCCGGCATCTTCATCTGCATCGTGCCGGTCATCGCCATCCTCAGGGCAGGCCATGAGGGTGCGCTGGCGCCGCTGGTGTCGCTTGTGAGTTCTTCCTCCGGCCAGCCCAACGATCTCGCCTATTTCTGGCTGACCGGGGCGCTGTCATCCTTCCTCGACAATGCGCCGACTTATCTGGTGTTCTTCGAGCTTGCCGGCGGTGACCCCCGGCACCTGATGACGGAGTTCGCTTCGACGCTTGCCGCGATCTCGGCCGGCGCGGTGTTCATGGGCGCCAACACCTATATCGGCAATGCGCCGAATTTCATGGTCTACGCCATCGCCCGACATCGCGGCGTGAAGATGCCGGGCTTTTTTGGCTATATGGCATGGTCGGGCCTGGTGCTGATCCCGACATTTTTGGTAGCGGGTTTTCTGTTCTTCGGCTGATCAACCCACGCCGACATAACGGCGCACCGCCGACGGGTCGGCGCGCAATTCCTCGACATCGACCGTCTCGCGGTTGCGGCCGTTTTCGACGAAAGCAACGCGGTCGGCGACAGAAAGCACTGCATCGACCCGTTGTTCGACCAGGATGGTCGACACGCCCATGTCACGCAGCGTCGACACCGTCTCGCGGATCTTGGCGATCATCGACGGCATCAGTCCTTCGGTCGGCTCGTCGAGCAATAGCACCTGCGGTTCGAGGCAGAGTGCACGCGCCATCGCCAGCATCTGCTGTTCGCCGCCGGACAGTGTGCCGGAACGCTGCCGCAGCCGCTGGCGCAGCAATGGAAAGAGGTCGAGCACGTTTTCACGCGTCGCCTTGCCTTTGCCGCGCGCCATCAGGCCGATCTCGATGTTTTCCGCCACCGTCATTTCGGCGAACAGTCGCCTTCCCTGCGGCACATAGGCGACGCCGGCCTTCGGCACCTCATGCGCCGGCAGGCCGGTCAACTCCTTGCCATCGAGCCTGATCGAGCCGGCGCTCGAGGGGACCAGCCCCATGATGGCCTTGAGTGTCGTCGTCTTGCCGGCGCCATTGCGGCCGAACAGGCACAGCACCTCGCCTTTGTTCAGCACCAGGTCGAGGCCATAGAGCACCTGGACCTCGCCATAGAAGCAGTCGAGCCGCGAAATGGTGAGTGCTTGAGGCGTGGCCTCGGCCTGGTTTGCCTCGGTCATGGGGCAGTCCCCAGATAGGCTTCCTGCACCGCCGCGTTTTCGCGGATCGCTTCGGGCGTGCCTTCGGCGAGGATCTTGCCGGCATTGAAGACAGTGATGCGGTCGGCCAGCTGCATGACGACAGGCATGTTGTGCTCGATCAGAAGCACGGTGGCGTTCTTGGCGATCTCGCGCACCAGGGTGATGAAATTGTCGATCTCGCTGTCGGCCAGCCCTTGCGTCGGCTCGTCGAGGATCAAAAGGCGCGGCTTCAGCGCCAGCCCCATCGCCACTTCCAGCAGGCGCTGATGGCCGTAGGACAACTGCCCGGCCGGCATGTGGGCGCGATCGGCCAGGCCGGTGCGTTCGAGTGCGGTCATGACAGCGGCCTGTATCGCGCTCCTGGAATGGCTGCCATGCCGCAGCGTCAGTTGCGCGGGCAGCGCGACGTTGGCGTAGACGGACAGGTTGGCATAGACGCTGGTGAGCTGGAAGGTGTAGGCGATCCCCCTGCGGACCCTGACATAGGCAGGCAGATTGGTGATGTCGGCGCCGTCGAAGACGATCATGCCGGCAGACGGCTGGATGCGGCCGCTGACCAGGCTGACGAAGGTGGTCTTCCCCGCTCCATTGGGGCCGATCACGGCGCGGATTTCGCCCGGCATCAAGGAGAAATCCACACGGTCGACGGCACGCAGGCCGCCGAAGTCGCGAGAAAGGCCCTTGGTGGTCAAAAGCGGCATCATGGCAGCCACCCGAGCCAGCGCTGCCTAATGCTGCCCAGAATGCCTTTGGGGAAGAACAGCACAAGCAGGATCAGCGCGATGCCGACGATCAGCAGATAGGCGGAGGTGTAGCCGCTGGTGATATCGATGACATAGTACATGAACAGCGTGCCGATCAGCGGCCCGAGCGTTGTTGCAGCACCGCCCAGCAGCACCCACAGCAGCGGCAGGATCGAATACTGCACCGACGCGAAGCTCGATCCGACATAGCCGAACAGCAGCGCATAGGCGGCACCCGAGCCGGCGCAGATGATGCCGGAGATGACGACGGCGGCGAGCTTGTTGGAGAAAGTGTCGTATCCCAGCATCTTCGTCCGCTCCTCATTCTCGCGGATGGCGACCAGCACGCGGCCATACCGGGAGCGGACGATGGCCAATGTGACGAGAAGCACGATCGAAAACAGCGCCAGCGCCGTCATGTAGCGAACGGTCGGATTGGTGAGCTCGAGCGATGTCGCGCCGAAGGTGAGCACACGGGCCGGCTGCGGCACGACCATGCCCTGGTCGCCGCCGGTCCACGTCGCGAAGTAGAGGATGAGGAGGTAGAACACTTGCGCGAACATCATGGTGACGATCATGAAGGCGACGCCGGTGGTGCGCAGCGCCAGCAGGCCGATCACGAGTGACACAACAACACCACAGGCAAGCCCCGCGGCGAACGCCGCTGGTACGCTCCAGCCGAGCTGGATGACGGCAAGGCCGGCGCCATAGAGCCCGGCGGCAAAGAACATGGCATGGCCGAGGCTGAGCAGGCCGACATAGCCGAACAGCATGTTGTAGCCCATGGCGAACACTGCCAGCACCATGATGCGGGCGAGCAGGCCGTGATAGTATTCCGGCAGAAGGAAGCTCAGCACGAAAAGCAGCCCGACGACGCCGAGATGCATGGCATAGGCTTTTACCGGCGAAGCTTCGCTCATCGCGACCTCGTCCCGAACAAGCCTTGCGGACGGAACACCAGCACCATGGCGACCAGCAGCGTGGCGATGATCTTGGCCAGCGTCGGCGAGAAGAACATCGAGATGATGCCGTCGGAGAGACCGATCAGCACGGCGGCGACGACCGTGCCGCGCAGCGAGCCGAGGCCGCCGATGATGACGACGATGAAGGAGAGCAGCAGCGGGTCCTGCCCCATCAGGTAATGCGCCTGGCTGATCGGCACGATCAGCACTGCGGCAATGGCCGCCAGCATGGCGCCAAGCGCGAAGACGCCGCCATAGACGCGGCCGACGGGGATGCCGAAGGCCTGCGCCGTCTCGCTGTCATACTGCGTGGCGCGCATGACGAGGCCGACCTTGGTGCGCGTCAGCACCAGCCATGTCGCGGTGAGCAGCAGCGCGGAAGTGGCGATGACAGACAGTTTGTAGCCGGAGTAGCCGAACCACGGCAGAAGGATGCGGTAGCTGAACGGCGGCTCCACCGGCCGCGCCTCCGGACCGTAGAAGGTCAGCGCCAGCTGCTGGATGATGTAGAGCATGCCGATGGTGGCGACGATGGTGGCTTCCGGATTGTAGTTGAGCCGGCGCAGCACCAGCCGTTCGGCGACCAGCGCAATGGCGCCGACGATCAGCGGAGCAATCACAAGTGCGGCCAGGAAGCCGAGCGCCGGATGGCCGCCAATGGCTGTGGTGATCGCCCAGGCGAGCACGGCGCCCAGCATGAAGAACTCACCGTGCGCGACATTGACCACCAGGACAGGCCGAGCGCGGTCAGCGCCAGCACGGCTGAGGTGACGAGGCCTTCGAGGGCGGCGAGGAGGAGGTGGGGACCGAAGTGCATGCTACACGCCCAGCGATAGCGCAATCGCGCCCCTTGCGGGGGGTGAGGAGTGGTCCGCGCAGCGGACGGAAAGCCAATTGCTTGGCTTTCCGAACGACGAACGCCCGGAGCGACAGCGAAGGGCCGGGTCCGGCAGGCCAGAGGGGGGGGCCTTGGCGCTCACGCTGCTGCGCTAAGCTCACAGCGCCTGCGTCGTATAATCCCCTTCGGCCTCGTAAAGTCCGTCCTCGATCTTGGTCTTGTGCACGACCTTGAGCTTGCCGCCTTCGATCTTGGAGATGTTCTGGATGCCAAAGCACTGGTGGATCTTGCCGTTGAAGGTCTTCGGTCCCTGCGGATGTTCCGGACCTTCGGCGAATTCGGTCAGCGCCTCGGTCGCCTCGACCAGCTTGGCGCGGTCTTCCGGTCCCTTGTAGCCGGCGTCCTCCATCGCCTTCTTGACGACGTAGAGCGTTTCCCAGCAGCCGAACATGTGGGCTGCGGTGGAGACGTCCTTGGGGTCGCCGACGGCGGCGCCATTGTCGTCGATGCCGACAGCAGCGCGATAGGCCTTCTGCGCCTCGGAATCATCGGCCTGCGCATAGCGCGGCGAGCCTTCCCAGAAATGGCTGCCATCGAGGAATTCGAGGCCGGGGCTGTTGATGTCGGTGGCTTCGAGCGAATCGATGAAGCCGAACAATTGCGGCCGGTTGGAGCCGTAGAACTCACCAAGCTCCTTGACGAAGGTGAGCACGGCCGGGCCGACCATGACGTGGTAGATCACCTCGGTCTCGGCCGGGATCTGCGGAAAATACTTGGTGAAGGACGATTCTGTCGGCGGGATGGCGATCTGCGCGATGACCTCGCCGCCTTGCGCCTTCAGCGCCGGCGGCAGGTAGTCGCGGTGGTCGTAGCCGAAGGCGAAATCCGGGAAGATCTGCGTCACCTTCTTGCCTGCATTGGCCGCGATCCACGGCGCCATCGACTGGATCTGGCTCTTCACGTCGGTGATGCCGGGCTGGAAGACATAGCGGTTCAGCTTGGTCGAGGCGACGTGATGGCCTTCGCTGACGACGAAATAGGGCATCTTGTTTTCGCCGGCGGCGGGCGCCGAGCCGATGACGACATGCGAGAACAGCGTGCCGAAGACGATGTCGGTCTTGTGCTGGGTGGCGAACTTGCCGACCACCTCGGCGCCACGGCCGGGATCGGTGCCGTCATCCTCGATGATCACCTCGACCTGGCGGCCATTGATGCCGCCGGCGGCATTGATCGCCTTGACCGCGGCAGCCGTCGTCTTTTCGTACCAGCGGCCATAGGCAGCGCCGATGCCGGTGCGGTGCGACTGGAAGCCGATCTTGATCGGCGCCGAACTCTGCGCCTGGGAATAGCGGACGAAGCCAGGGGCAAGGCCGAGGCCGGCGCCTGCGGCCAGACCTTTCAGTGCGGTGCGGCGGGTGAGCGTGGATCTGGAGAGATCGAAAAACCCATTCTTGTCAGTCACGGCAGTTCCCCTGTTTTTGAGTTTTGACTGGCTGCAACGAGGCAAAAAATCGCATGTGTACAAACTAAATCACCAAAGCCCCGACGTGGCAAGCGGGCTTTCCCCGAAGGCATGCTGGTCGCCTTTTCTCATCCGACAGTCGGCGTGGCAAGCAACCAGAGGCCGAAGACGGTGTAGGCGACCATCAGCAAGGTAAGCGGGAACTGGCTGAGGGCCGCGCGGGAGGGCTGTGGGTGCAGGCGCCAGGCGAAGCCGTGAGCGACGAGGACGGCGAGCACATGCCCCAGGATGATGGCGCCGGCCTGGATATTCCACAGCCACCACGCAGAGTCCGCCCCCGCAACGATGCCGGCCTCGATCTGCATATCGGCGGTGCCGAACAGGTTCCAGCCCATCGCGAACGGATCGGAAAGTGCCGCAAGCGCATATTGGCCGTCGACGAGCAGCGCCGTCAGATAATGCGCAATGTGATAGGCAAGCGCGATCGGCACGATCGACCACACCAGCTGACCGGCCGCCTGGTTAAGAATGTGGTCGCTGCCGGCAAGACGTTGGCCGAGCCAGGCGGCAAGCAGGAACACCGCCGCCAGCAGCGCGAATGTCAGGATCAGCCCGAAAGTGCCGCTGCCGATCAGCGCCGTGCGGCCGGGAAATTCGAGCGGGTTGATGCCGAACAGGCCGAGCCAGAAGAAGGTTTTCGACAGGCCGTCGAAGGACACCGACGACAGGGCGAGCAGCAGGAAAGCCATGCCGCTGGCCGGCAAGGGCTCCGCGGCCAGCAGCTTGGCGCCCGGCCAGCACAGGGC
>NZ_RZRA01000251.1:0-6292 GCF_003998945.1 Mesorhizobium sp. M7A.F.Ca.CA.003.01.2.1
GGCATTGGCAAAGCAGCCGGCCCCCACCTGGGCGGCGGCCATGTCGATATCGGCATCGGCTAGCACGATGGTCGGGCCGTTGCCGCCCATTTCGAGCAGAAGCGGCTTGCCCGCGCCACGCCGGGCGATCGTCGCGCCGGTGGCGGAACTGCCGGTGAAGCCGATGGCATGGGTGCCCGGATGAACGACGGCCTCGTCGCCCACCTCCGCACCATCTCCCAGAACGAGATTGATGGCGCCGTCCGGCAAGCCCGCCTCGATGAAGCATTCGACAAGTGCCGTGGCAATCAGCGATGTCGTCGGCGCCGGCACCCAGACAACGGTGTTGCCCGTTGCGACGGCCGGTCCGAGATAGTAGAGGCAGGGCAGGGCGAGCGGGAAATTCCATGGCGTGATGATGGCAAAGATGCCCTTCGGCTGCAGGAAGCTGAAGGCGCGCTTGTTGGCATCGGCCAGGGGAAACGCCGCCGTCTCCAGCCACTTCATCTGCTCTGCCGCATTGCGGAAACCGAGAGCTGCCGCCGATGCTTCGGCCTTTGCCTCGCTGTGGAAGGGCTTACCCTGTTCCAGGCAGAGCAGGTGGGCAAGCTCTTCGGCGCGCCTGTCGATCGCGTCGGCGATGCGTATGCACAATTGAGCGCGTGCGAAGGTTCCCATCTTGCGCATGGTCCCGCGTGCGCCTTCGGCGGCTTTCACCGCGCGACCGACATCGGCGCGGGTGGAAAGGGAGAGATAGCCGAGATGCTCGCCCGTCGAAGGACTATCGATTTTCAGGAATTTGCCCGAGCTGCCGGCAATCCACTCGCCGCCGATGCGGTTGATGCCGATGCGGGCGGCTGCTTCCGGCTCCGAGACGATCGCCATGCCACGCAGGTTGGGGCCTTCGAGAGAAGATTTGAAATGGACTGTCATCATGCGTTCCTTTGGCCGAATTCGGATTGGATGTTCAAAATGGCGGCGCGGCTGCGTTCCACGGCTGCGATGAAAAGTCTGCTGCCGGCCTCCGCGCTTGCCTGCGATGGCGTGCCGATGACGCCGTTGTCGCGGATGGCTTCGAAACGGCGCCAGACGGTGACGGCCGGCGCGGCGTAAAGGTGAGGATCCGGCCAGGATGGCGGAGTGCCGCCTGGCGGGATGAGATCGCGGCGAACGCTGTCGCCAAGCACATGCATCATCAACGACGTTTCAAGCGCGCAAGCGTGACCGGTGCCTGTGGCGGCATCGGGCAGGGCCTGCGCCGCCACGTCGGCGATGAGATCGAAATACGAGAAACCCGCGGTGACGATGCCACGCTTGCCAAGGGTGGTGATCGCCACCTGGATGGCGGCGCGGTTTCCGCCATGGCCGTTCAGCATGACCGGCAGGAAGCCGTCTTCGGCAAGGCAGGTGCAGAGATCGACGAGAACGGCGATGAAGATCTGCGGGCTGAGGCTCATGGTGCCGGAGAAAGAGCGATGATGCTCGGACGAGCCATAGGCGAAAGGTTCGGCGACACGGATGGAGGCCTGTCCTTCCGCCGCGGCGAGCGCAACCGCTTCCGCAAGCCAGCAATCGACGCCGAGCGGCAGATGCGGGCCATGTTGCTCGACAGCGCCGAGCGGTAGAATGACGACGGGTTTATGCACGCCGGCTGTCGCGTGTCTTTCCGTATCCGGGGAGGTCATCAGCGCAAAGCTGGATCCAGGCGGGATCGGCAAGGCCGGAGCTGGCTCGTTCATCGTGCTGCCTCGACAAGCCGGGCCTTGGCGTAGGTCATGCCGGAATCGGCCAGGAGAGCGACCATGATGATTGCTCCCTTGTAGAGTTCGAGGCTGGACGGGTCCGTGCCGAACACCCGAAGCGCTGTCGTCAGCAGGCTGACGATCAGCGCGCCGACGACCGCGCCCCACACCGTTCCCCTGCCGCCGAAAATACTGGTGCCGCCAAGTACGGCCGCGGCGATCGCGTCCAGAAGCAGCGAGGTCCCGCCGATGTTGGGCGTCACGACCGGCACCCGGCTGATCATGATCACGGCTGTCAGGAAGACGAAGATACTGGAGGCGCAATAGACGAGGATCGTGTGTTTCGTCACCGGGATGCCGGCAAGTTCCGCGGCTCCGGCATCCGATCCGAGCGCATAGGTACGCAGCCCGAAACGGCTGTGCCGCATCAGGATTGCTGCTACGGCGACGATCAGCAGCGTTGCGAAAATGACATTGGGAATGCCGAAGCTGCGTTCGATGCCGACCGCGCGAAGCGTCGGATCCTTCAGCATCAGGACGCCTTTGGAGGCAACGGCAAGCGTTGCGCCCTGCAGCGCGACCATTGTGGCCAATGTCGTCACGAAGGGCGGTATCTTCAACAGTGCGATAACGGCGCCGTTCGCGAGGCCGATCACCACCATCACGGCAAAGCCGACGAGCAAGGCAAGCGGCAGGCTGGCGCCGCCGTCGATCAGGCTGGCGATGAAGACGGCACAGAAGGCGACGCCGACGCCGGCGGACAGGTCGATGCCTGCCGTCAGCAGAACGATCAGGGCGCCAAGCGCCAGTATGGCGATCGGGGTCGCCTGGGCGACGATGTTGATGAGGCTGGCGGTTGAAACGATGCGGGCGTCGATGAGCGCGAAGATCGCCAGCAGGATGACCAGCAGGATCAACGGCGAGAGGTCGAGAAAGCGCCTGCACCAAATGTTCTGTTGGCGGGTCATGAGGGTTCTCTCATCGGATGTGCCAATCTTCGACCGGTTCGCGCAGGCCTGATTTGACGCTGCGCAGGATTGCATCATTGACGGCGACGGCGCGCAGGGCGTCGTCGAGCGGCATCACGAAAGGGGTTTCGTCGCGAACCGCGGAAATGAAATGGTGGACCTCCTCGAAGAGATCCCCGGTGATGCGGCCATTGACGGTCGGCCAGTGCAAGGCGTCGGGCTGCGACCACTGTCCATGCGATAGGATACGTAGACCGTGGTCGCGCACGTCGAGGTCGATCATGCCTTCGGTGCCGATGATTTCGGTGCGCGCCCAGATGCCGGTCGGAACGGTCGGTGGCAGCGTCCAGCCGAAGTAGAGCTGTCCGCTCATTCCGTTCGACAGCTCGACGGTGGAGAAGATCGCGTCTTCGGAGCGAACTCCGAGCGAAGGCATGAGCTTGGCGACCGATCGGGAGTAGACGGCGATGATGTCTGAACCTGAGATCCATTGCAGCGCATCCACGTCGTGCACGCCGAGGTAGAAGCAGACGCTCGAGTTTCCGTTCATGCGAAGACCGACTTCGCGATTGGTGAAACGGCCGCTGCTGCCGTGGATCGGCTCGCCGATCCGCCCGGATTTCACCGCTGCCGCGGCTTCGCAATAGCGCGGGTCGAACCGCAGGATGTGGCCGACCAACAGACGCGCGCCGTTTCTCTCCGCCGCTTTCGCAATCGCCTTGGCAGCGGAAAGATCATGAGCCATCGGTTTTTCGAGCAGCACCGGCTTGCCGGCATCGAGCAGAGTGCGGCAGACGTCTTCATGCAGCGTATCGGGTGCCGCCACTATGTAGGCGTCGGCGGCATTGGCAGTCAGCGCGGCGGCGGCATCGGTGAAATGCCGGACGCCGAAATCGGACGCGGCCTTGCTTCCCGAGGCAGCGTTCGGATCAACGAATGCCGATAGTTCCGCGACAGGGCTCTCGGCAACCACCTGCGCATGCAGGAGACCCATGTAGCCGGCACCGACGATGGCGATCTTCAATTTGCTCAAAGGGTCCTCCTTACAGGCATGGTGCAAGGTTGGATGCTGGCCGGGGTGCGCAGGCTGGTGGTGTGATCGTGCGATCACCGAAGGCCAGCGTCATCACATCTTCTTCCGTCGCCCCACGCGCCAGCGTGCCGACAGAGTGGCCTTCGCGCATGACGACGATGCGGTCGGCAACGCCGAGGACCTCGGGCAACTCGCTCGACACCATGAGGATCGCCGCGCCCTCGGCCTTCAATCTTGCGATCAGGTGATGGAGTTCGGACTTTGCGCCGACGTCGACGCCGCGTGTCGGCTCGTCGAGCAGGATGATCTTCGGCTTGGTGGCAAGCCATTTGCCGATGACGACCTTCTGCTGATTGCCGCCCGAGAGTTCGATGGCCATCTTGTCGGGCTGGGCCGGCCGCACGCCGAGTGAGCCGATGAGATCGCGCGCGAGAGCCAGGATGTGGCGAGGTCTCAGCAGGCCGAAGTGACTGTTGTCGCGAATCCAGGCGAGGGACAGGTTATCCCTGATCGACATCGTGCCGACAAAGCCTTCCAGATGCCGGTCTTCCGGTATGTAGACGATGCCGGCGCGATTGGCGGTCTTGGTGTCGCCGCTGGTCTGCTGCCCGCCGAAAATTCTGAGGGTGCCGCCATGCATGGGATCGAGGCCGGCAATCAGCCTGAGCACTTCGGAGCGGCCGCTGCCCATCAGGCCGGCGAGCGCGACGATTTCGCCCCTGCACACGCTGAGCGTCGCAGACTTCAAGAGCTTGCCATCGGAGATGTTGCTGATCTCGATCGCGGTCTCGCCGACTTGCGCTTTGAGATAGGGGAAGATGTCGCCGACATCGCGCCCGACCATCATGGAGACGATCTCGGCCTCGCTGGTCTGGCTGGTCTGGCGCTCGCCGATGAAGCGCCCGTCACGCAGAACGACGACGCGGTCGCACTGGCTGAAGATCTCTTCCATCTTGTGCGAGATGTAGAGGATGCCGGCGCCGCGAGCTCTCAGCCTGTCGATCAGGTCATAGAGCTGGTCGCGCTCGCGGTTGGAGAGCGCGCTGGTCGGCTCGTCCATGATGAAGAACCAGGCATCGGACAGAACGGCACGGGCGATTTCCACCATCTGCCGGTGCCCGACGGAAAGCGTTCGCAGTTCCGCGCCAATGTCGATATCGAGCGACAGCTCGTCCATGATGGCTTTCGCATCGCGCCGCATCCGGGCCCGGTCGAGAAATCCCAGGCGGGTGTGCGGTTCGCGGCCGATGAAGAGATTCTCCGCCACGGTCAGGTCCGGCGAAAGGCTGAAATGCTGATGGATGACGCTGATGCCCTTGGCGGCGCTGGGGGAGTGGAACTGGACGGCGTTGCCGTCGATGACGATCTCACCCTCGTCCGGGCGATGTAGACCGGAAATGCACTTCACCAGCGTCGATTTCCCGGCCCCGTTCTCGCCGGCAAGTCCCACCACCTCGCCGGCCGAGACGGCAAAGCTGACACCGTCGAGTGCCTTGACGCCCGGAAAAGACTTGCCAAGCCCGCGCAAGGCGATGCTGTGTTTGCCGACCGATGTTGCGGCGGTGTTGCGGGGCGACGGGGTGGACTTGCGGCCACCGGTCTTGAACAAGGCGGCGACACTCTCCGGCTGGCTGGTGAGAACGGCCACCAGAATGAGGCTCGCGGTCACGAAATAGATCAGGATCTGCGGCACCTGCAGGAACGACAGGCCGGTGTTGATGACGCCCAGCAGCAGCGCCCCGATCGCCGTTCCCCAGATCGAGCCCTGGCCGCCGGAGAGTTTCGTGCCGCCGATGATCGCGGCTGTGATGGCTGTAAATTCAAGGCCGGTGCCGGCAAGCGGCTGTGCCGAACCAAGGCGGCCGATGGTGAGGATCGCGCCGAGCCCGGCTGTCGCACCGGCAATCAGGTAGACGGAGATGCGCACGAGGTCGACGGGAACCAGAGAGGCCCGCGCCGCCCCCGCATTGCCGCCGATCGCATAGATCCAACGCCCGTATACCGTTCGATTGAGCACGAACCACCAGAGGCTCAGGCAGATGGCGGCGATGATGACGGAGACCGGCAGCAGGCCGATTGTCTCGCGTCCGGCGAAAAGCAGGACCGGATCGGCGACCGCGATGCTGGATGCGCCGGAGAGACTGAGCGCCAGGCCGCGCGCGAACGCCATGGTGGCGAGCGTTGCGATGAAAGGGGAGATGCCGGCAAAGCCGATCAGCGCTCCATTGAGCAGACCTATCGCGGCACCGCCACCGATCGCGGCGAGAAGGCTCAGGCTCGCCGAGCCGGTTGCCGTATAGGCAAGACCCGCGGCGATGCCGGAACAGGCGAGGTTGCTGCCGACGGAAATATCGATGCCGCGCGCGATGATCACGGCCGTCATGGCAAAGGAGATGAGGGCGATGACCGCACTCTGCTGCGCGATGCTGACAAGGTTGCCGGTCGACAGAAAGCGCGGATCGATCCAGCCGAAGACGGCGATGGCGACCAGCAGCACCGCGATGAGAACCGGTTCGTTGCGCCGTAGTAACGGAGAGGTCCAGGACTGGAACATGGGTCGGTCCTCTTAT
>NZ_RZRA01000252.1:0-6280 GCF_003998945.1 Mesorhizobium sp. M7A.F.Ca.CA.003.01.2.1
GTGCCGGGGCCGCAATAATTGCCGAAGACGAAAGGCGAAGGCCGCGCCATGGCGTAGCGGATCGGTTTGGGCAGTTCGGCCTCCGGGACCTTCGTCCACGGATTGGCGCAAGCGGAAACGAAAAGCAGCGGCAGGATGGCAAGAACGGCTCGCATGTCTATCCGCGCCAGCTTTCTGAAAGGTTCCCCACCCGGCGACCTGCCCGTGGCCGGCGACCGCACGCCTGATGCCACACTGGCCGGTTTTGTGGCAAGGAAAAGGCGGCACGGCCAAAGCGTATCGCGTTTGATCGGATTCATGCGATGCGCTTTAGCGTCTTAGTTTATGCATGTCGTTCGCCCAAAACCGAGATCAGTTTTGGGCGACATGCCTCAGACGAACAGGTTCCGCTCCCGCTCCACCATCTTGGTGATGAAGCTGGCGACGATCTGGACGCGGCGCAGTGGCCTGACCGATTCGTGATAGACCAGCCAGTAGGCGCGGCGGATGGGTGCCACGACATCGACCGGCACGAGTTCCGGCATCGAGCGGGCGACGAAGGTGTGCAGGATGCCGATGCCGGCGCCCGAGCGCACTGCTTCGGCCTGGCCGAGCGCCGAGGAGATGGCGAAACTGGTGCGCCAGTCCGCGCTGAATTCGGCCGCGTAGTCGAGCGAAGGGCTGACAATGAGATCCGGCACATAGCCGATAAGGGTGTGCTGGCCGAGTTCGGCCGCTGTTTTGGGCAGACCATTGGCATCGACATAAGCGCGCGAGGCAAACAGGCCGAGCGAATAGTCGACCAGCTTTCCCGCCACCAGCCGGCCTTCGGTCGGCCGCTCGACAGTGATGGCGATGTCCGCCTCGCGGCGCGACAGGGAGAAGGAGCGCGGCACCGGCACAAGCTGGATCGTCAGTTCGCGGTGCAGGGCGGTCAGCGCGCCAAGGCGTTTGGCCAGGAAGGCAACGCCAAAACCGTCCGGGGCGCCGATGCGCACCGTGCCGGAAACATCGTCGCCTTCGCCTGATATGGTCGAGCGCGCGGCGATCATGTCGCCCTCCATGCGCTCGGCAATGTCGAGGAAGCGCTCGCCGGCGGGAGTCAGCTCGCTGCCGGTGGTCAGCCGGCGAAACAGCTTTGTCCGAAGCGCATCCTCGAGTGCGGCGATGCGGCGTGAGACGGTGGCGTGGTTGAGCTCCAGCCGTTTGGCGGCGCCAAGGATCTGGCCGGCACGCGCCACGGCAAGGAAGATGCGGACGTCATCCCAGTTCATGGGGATGGTCCAGATGACAATCGCTGACGCCGCGTCCTGTGGTGGAAACTCAATCTCTCAATCCCTGCTGCTATCAGACGGGGTCTCGCATTTGCGAGAATTGATGCTCGTCCGTCAACCGCTATCTACTTTCCGCACAACGGTTGCGTTCTCCGTCGCGTTGCCATCCGCCGGCCAAAGGCGGACAATGCAGCATCACAAACAAGGGAGAGAAATCATGATCGACTATGGTCATTTCATCGGCGGCAAGCACGTCGCCGGGACCAGCGGCCGCAAGCAGGATGTCATGCAGCCGATGGACGGCTCCGTGCGCGGCACGGTGGCGCTGGCATCACAGGCGGAACTGCGCGCTGCGGTGGAGAACGCCAAGGCTGCGCAGCCGAAATGGGCCGCAACCAACCCGCAGCGTCGCGTGCGCGTGCTGATGAAGTTTCTCGAACTGGTCGCCCGCGACTATGACGAACTGGCCGACATCCTGGCGCGCGAGCACGGCAAGACGATCGCCGACGCCAAGGGCGACATCCAGCGCGGCCTCGAAGTGGTCGAAGTCTGCATCGGCGCGCCACACATGATGAAGGGTGAATTCACCGACGGCGCCGGCCCCGGCATCGACGTCTATTCGATGCGCCAGCCGCTCGGCGTCGTCGCCGGCATCACGCCGTTCAACTTCCCGGCAATGATCCCGCTGTGGAAGATCGCGCCGGCCATCGCCTGCGGCAACGCCTTCATCCTGAAGCCTTCGGAGCGCGATCCGGGCGTGCCGATGCGCATCGCCGAACTGTTCCTCGAAGCTGGCCTGCCGGGGGGCATCCTCAATGTCGTCAATGGCGACAAGGACGTGGTCGACGCCATCCTCGACGATCCCGACATCAAGGCCATCGGCTTTGTCGGCTCGACGCCGATCGCCCACTACATCTATTCGCGCGGCACGGCCGCCGGCAAGCGCGTGCAGTGCTTCGGCGGCGCCAAGAACCACATGATCATCATGCCCGATGCCGACATGGACCAGACGGTCGACGCGCTGATCGGCGCCGGCTACGGCTCGGCCGGCGAACGCTGCATGGCGATCTCGGTTGCCGTCCCGGTCGGCAACGACACCGCCAACCGGCTGATGGAAAAGCTGATCCCGCGCGTCGAAAGCCTGAAGGTCGGTCCTTCGACCGACTCTTCCGCCGATTTCGGCCCGCTGGTGACGCGCCAAGCCCTGGAGCGGGTCAAGGGCTATGTCGACACCGGCGTCAAGGAAGGCGCCAAGCTGGTCGTCGACGGCCGCGGCTTCTCCATGCAGGGCTATGAAGACGGCTACTATATGGGCGGCTGCCTGTTCGACAACGTCACCGCGGACATGCGCATCTACAAGGAAGAGATCTTTGGGCCGGTGCTGTCGGTTGTGCGCGCGCCGACCTATGAGAGCGCGATCAAGCTCGCCAACGACCACGAGATGGGCAATGGCGTCGCCATCTTCACTCGTGACGGCGATGCCGCGCGCGATTTCGCAAGCCGTGTCCAGGTCGGCATGGTCGGCATCAATGTGCCGATCCCGGTGCCGATCGCCTACTACACCTTCGGCGGTTGGAAGGCGTCTTCCTTCGGCGACCTCAACCAGCACGGCCCGGACGCGTTCCGTTTCTACACCAAGACCAAGACGGTGACCTCGCGCTGGCCGTCCGGGATCAAGGACGGTGCCGAATTCGTCATCCCGACGATGAACTGACCGGACAACAGATTGATTTTGAATTTGAGGCCCGGGCGCTCGCGCCCGGGCTTTTTTGCAGTCCGGCGACGACCCTATCTGCGTGAACGCTAATGTGATGGAACCAAGTGGGCATCTGCCGTCTTGGTTTGCAGTCCTGCCGCAAGGAGGTACGGCAGATCAAGCAACGGCGCTGGCGACAGCTTCGGGGACATCGTCTGGCGCAAGGAGGTGTCAGATGACCCGTCTTGTGGCAACGCTATTTTTCGCGGCGGTTTCCGCGTTTGCCGCCGTCCCGGCGATGGCGGAGCAATGCGCAGCCCGTGCGGATATGATCAAAGCGCTCGGGGAAAAATTCCACGAAAGCGAGGCTGCGCGCGGCCTGGTCAACCCGAGCGTCATTCTTGAGATATTCGTCTCCGACCAGGGCACCTGGACGATCCTTGCCACCGACACGCATGGTCAGAGCTGCGTCATCACGGCGGGCGAAGGCTGGGACGGTTCGTTGATGGCGGCGGCTGCCTTGCCAGGGACGTGATCCGAGCTTCGAGGAAGCACCGGCGACGAAAGCGCATCGGATTAAAAGACGCTCAGCGCGTCGCCGCCGTTTCGGCGTGGCCGCGCAGCAGCGCCATCAGGCGTTTGGCATCCTTGGCCGCGGCCTCCTCGTCGCCGGCAAGGATCGAGCGGATCAGCGCGACATGGTGCTCGGCGGATTCGGCAAGACCGGTCTCGGCCTTGTAGCGGAACCAGAAGCGGCGGCTGTGGGTCTGCAACGGGGCGGCCAAACGGGCGGCGAAGGGATTGTCGGCAGCCAGTGCCAACGCTTCGTCAAGTGCCTTGTCGGCCTGAATGAAGGCAAGCACGTTGCCCGAGATCACCGCTTTCTGCATGGCAAGCGCTGCTTCGTGAAACAGGTCGGCGGCCTCGCGGGTGACGAAGCGGGCGGCCGAGCGGGCCAGCACCACCTCGACGCCGCGACGCGCGTCGAGCACGCGCAGCCAGTCGCCGGGATGCAGCGGGGCGATGGCGATGCCTGCGCGCGGCCTGATGTCGAGCAGCCCTTCCCAGGCCAGCCGCTGGATCGCCTCGCGCACCGGTGTCCTGCCAAGCCCGAGCCTGTCGATCAGGGCGCCCTCGGTGACGAAGCTTGCCGGGGCCAGTTCGAGCGTGACGATCATGTGCTCGAGCACATGGTAGGCCCTGGTCGCGGCCGGCTCCGCCGAGGTGCTTGCTGCCGTGGATATCAAATGCGCTCTCCTGATATATCTTGAATATATCATAACGGATTCCGCATTGACAGCGGGTTTGTTAATAGATATACCAGTGATATATCAGATGGAGAGATGATCATGTGGACCGGAGTTTTTCCTGCCGTCACGACCAAATTCACCGCGGATGATCGCCTCGATCATGCCGAGATGGAGCGCTGCTTCAACCTGCAGATGGAAGCTGGCTGCGACGGCATCATCGTTTGCGGATCGCTCGGCGAGGGGCCGATGCTGTCGCCCGATGAGAAGATCGAGGTGCTGAAGACCGCACAAAAGGTCGCCGGCAAGAAGCCGGTGCTGCTGACGGTCAACGAGGCCGGCACACGCGAGGCCGCCAGCATCGCCAAGCGCGCGAGCCGGGAAGGCGCCAACGGCCTGATGGTCGTGCCGAGCCCGATCTACCACACCAATGCGGAAGAGACGGTCGCGGCGCTGCGCGCGGTCGCGCAGGCTGGCGACCTGCCGGTCATGATCTACTCCAACCGGCTTGCCTACCGCGTCGACGTCAGCGTCGACCAGATGGAGGAGCTGGCGTCGGACGAGCGCTTTGTCGCGATCAAGGAATCCTCCGACGACATCCGTCGTTCGACCGAGATCATCAATCGCCTGGGCACTCGCTACGACCTGTTCACCGGCGTCGACAATCTGGCCTTCGAGGCGCTGTCGGTCGGCGCCATCGGTTGGGTGGCCGGACTGGTCACCGCGTTCCCGCGCGAGACGGTCGCCATCTACCAGCTGATGAAGCAGGGTCGCCGCGAAGAGGCGCTCGGCATCTACCGCTGGTTCCGGCCGCTGCTCGATCTCGACGTCTCGACCTATCTGGTCCAAAACATCAAGCTTGCCGAAGTGTTCGCGATCAACACAAATGACCGCGTTCGCATGCCGCGACAGCCGCTGTCTGGCGATCGCCGCAAGTCCGTCGAGAAGATCGTCAAGGATGCGCTCGCGGTGCGGCCGACACTGCCGCAGTTCTGAGGCTTCTTCTTCCTGTTCGCAGGGAGAAGATGGTGGCAGCCAGATAAGGGGCAGCGCCCACGTGCAAGGAAATTCCAAGTCGACAGAAGCGGGGCGCAGCCCCTCATCCGCCCTTCGGGCGCCTTCTCCCCGTGAACGGGGAGAAGGGTTGGACATAGCCATCGTCGGTGGCGGCATCATCGGTATCTGTGCCGCTGCTTCTCTCGCTGAGGCGGGACGCAGGGTCACCGTCTTCGATCGCACAGGCATTTGCGAGGTGACGAGCTCGGGCAATGCCGCCGCCTTCGCCTTCTCCGACGTGCTGCCGCTGGCGCACAAGGGCATGATGCGGCAGCTGCCGAAATGGCTGGCCGATCCGCTCGGCCCGCTCAGCATCCCGCCCGCCTACCTGCCGACGCTTCTGCCCTGGCTGATCCGCTTCTGGCGCGCCGGTGCGCCGGGGAAATACGAGGCGAGCCTTGCCGCTCAAGCAGGCATGATGAAGCTTGCCGAGGCGGAGTGGATGGGCTTGCTCGATCGCTCCGGCACGCGGTCGATGCTGCGCGAGGATGGCTCGCTCGAGCTTTACGAAAGCGAAGCCGAATTTCAGGCCGGGCTGCCCGGCTGGGCGGCGCGTAAGCGTTTCGGCATCGGTTTCCGCCACGTCGAGGGCGAGGAACTGGCCGCCTTGCAGCCGGGCCTGTCGCCGCGCTTCATCAAAGGCACGTTCGTGCCGGGATGGAAGACGGTCGCCGACCCGAAACTGCTGGGCAAAGCGGTGTGGACCTATGCGCAGGCCAAGGGCGCTCGCTTTGAGCTGGTCCGGATCAGCCAAGTCGCGGCGGATCAGGATGGAGCGACGCTGACGTTGGCAGACGGCACGACCAGAGAGGCCCGGCACCTCGTCGTCGCCGCCGGCGCCTGGTCGCATCTGCTGGCTAAGCAACTCGGCGATCGCATTCCGCTGGAGACCGAGCGCGGCTACAACACCACCTTGCCCACGAGTGCCTTCGACGTGAAGCGGATGCTGATCTTCTCCGGCCATGGTTTCGTCGTCACGCCGCTCGAAACGGGTCTGCGCGTCGGCGGCGCCGTCGAACTCCTGTCTC
>NZ_RZRA01000253.1:0-6269 GCF_003998945.1 Mesorhizobium sp. M7A.F.Ca.CA.003.01.2.1
CCAGCACATCGACGCGCGGATGCAGGGCGTAGGCTGCCTCCAGCAATCCGAAAAGATTTTCACCATCGGCCGCGGAAACGTGCCCGACGACATCGATGGCGAAAAGGTCGTCACGGCTGGTCTCGATACGGCGGATTGCCGGCACCTCATCAAGAAAATTCATCGGCGCTACCTTTCCCCGCTGGTTCATCAGGCTTGGAACACCCGAAACCCCCAGTCTGTTCCCACCAAAGGCATTACTGTTCCCGTCAAAGGCATTATAGGTGGGCGCGTCTAACGATTTCCGAGGCCACCCGCATGCCTGCAAAGCTCTCCGTCAACCTCAATGCCATCGCCATGCTGCGCAACCGGCGCGACCTGCCGTGGCCAAGCGTCACCGGCCTCGGCCGCATTGCGCTGGCGGCCGGAGCGCACGGGCTGACAGTGCATCCACGCCCCGACGAGCGGCACACAAGACTCTCCGATGTGCCTGAGATCCGGTCGCTGATCGACGACGAGTTTCCGGGCGCGGAATTCAACATCGAGGGCTATCCGACCGAGGATTTCCTGCTGCTTGTGGAAAAGCATCAGCCTGAACAGGTGACCTTGGTGCCGGACGATCCGGCCCAGGCGACATCGGACCATGGCTGGAACTTCGCAACCCAGGCCGCGTTCCTCACACCAATCGTCAAGCGCCTGAAGAAGGGGGGCTTTCGCGTGTCGCTGTTTTCCGATCCGGATCCCGATTGGGTGGCGGCCGCGCGCGACACCGGCGCCGACCGCATCGAGCTCTATACAGGTCCATATGGCAGCTATCACACAGATTCCGCCAAAGCCGCCAAAGAGCTGGAAAGGCTGGGAAAAACCGCTGACGCCGCGCTTGCCGCCGGGCTGCAGGTCAATGCCGGGCACGATCTGGTGGTCGGCAACCTGCCGGCGCTGGTCAAGCGCATTCCGGCATTGGCCGAAGTGTCGATCGGACATGGGTTGACAGCCGACGCGTTGGAGTATGGCATGGCCGGTACGGTGGGTCGGTTCCTCAAGGCCTGCGGATGGTAGCGATGGGCAGCCTCGCATGGCAGGCATGGCAGCCATTACGCGACGGCACTTGATATTGCATCGCAGCAAGCGTAGAGCACCGCGCGCTTATCGGAGTGTCGTCCATGGCCCTTACCAATACTGGTAGTGAGGCAGAACCCGTCGAACAATCGAGCCATTCGGAAGTCGAACAGCACAGCACCAAGGTTCTGATGCTGGGCGCGCTCGGTGTCGTCTATGGGGATATCGGCACCAGTCCGATCTACGCCTTTCGCGAGGCGCTGGTGGCATCTTCCGGCGGACAGGTGGCCGACCGCGGTGACATCCTCGGCGTTTTGTCGCTGATCATCTGGTCGCTGACCATCATCGTCACCATCAAATACATCATGTTCGTGCTGCGGGCGAACAACCGCGGCGAGGGCGGCGTGCTGTCGCTGATGGCGCTGGCGCGCGGCAGTTTCCCCAAGCGCTCGGCGCTGATGCTCGGCATCGGCATCGTCGGGGCGTCGCTTTTCTTCGGCGACGCCGTCATCACGCCGGCGATTTCGGTGCTGTCGGCGGTCGAAGGCATGAACGTCGTCACGCCGACCTTCCAGCCTTATGTCGTGCCGCTGACACTGGTCATTCTCGCCATAGTGTTCGCGGTGCAACGTTTCGGCACGGGCGGCGTGGGATTGGTCTTCGGTCCCGTGACGGCGGTGTGGTTCCTGGCGATCGGCCTTTCCGGCCTCAACCACATCATCGCCGATCCGGAAATCCTGTGGGCGATCAGCCCGCACTACATCGTCGCCTTCCTGATCAATTCGCCCGATGTCGCTTTCGTCACCATCGGCGCCATCTTCCTCGCGGTCACCGGCGCGGAAGCGCTCTATGCCGATCTCGGCCATTTCGGCCGCAAGCCGATCGTGCTCGCCTGGCTGTGGGTCGTGTTTCCGTGCCTGCTGCTCAATTATGCCGGGCAGGGCGCTTTCGTGCTGGCCAAGAACGGCGTCGTCGGCCATCCGTTCTTCGAAATGAATGAAGGCTGGACGCTGATCCCGATGGTCGTGCTGGCGACCGCCGCCACGGTCATCGCCAGCCAGGCGGTGATCTCGGGCGCCTTCTCGTTGACCAGGCAGGCGGTGCAGCTCAACATGCTGCCGCGCCTGGAAATTCTGCATACGTCGGAGAAACAGTCCGGCCAGATCTACATGCCGCGCGTCAACCTGCTGCTGGCGCTGGTGGTGATGATGCTGGTGGTGGGCTTCGGCGAGTCCAGCAGGCTGGCATCGGCCTACGGCATCTCGGTGACCGGCAACATGCTGGTGACCACGGTGCTGTTGTTTGTGGTCATGACGCGGATCTGGAAATGGAAGCTGTGGCTGGCGGTCTCGCTGACGGCGCTGTTCGGCTTCATCGACGTCGGTTTCTTTGCCTCCAACATCGTCAAGGTGTTTGAGGGCGGCTGGGCATCGCTGGCCGTTGCCTTCACCATCGTGCTGGCCATGTGGACCTGGGTGCGCGGCAGCCGCTATCTGTTCGACAAGACCCGCCGCAACGAGATCCCGCTCGATTTCCTCGCCGGCAATCTGTTGAAGAAGAAGCCGCAGCTGGTGTCAGGCACCGCCGTGTTCCTGACCAGCGATCCGCTCAGCGCGCCAACCGCACTGATGCACAGCCTGAAGCACTACAAGGTGCTGCATGAGCAGAACGTCATCCTTTCAGTGGTGACCGCGCCGCAGCCGGTGGTGCCCGACAGCGACCGGGTCAAAATGGAGACGGTCAACGAGCTGTTCATGCGGGTAACGCTGACCTTCGGCTACATGGAGCAGCCCAACATCCCGCGCGCGCTGGCGATCTGCCGCAAGCAGGGCTGGAAATTCGACATCATGACGACTTCGTTCTTCCTGTCGCGGCGTTCGCTCAAGGCCTCGCCCAATTCCGGCATGCCGGTGTGGCAGGACCGGCTGTTCATCGGCCTGGCGCGCACGGCGGCCGACGCGACGGAGTATTTCCAAATCCCGACCGGGCGCGTGGTGGAGATCGGCACTCAGGTGGCCATCTAGGACATGCCGATATTCAGGTGAGGCCGGCCTGCGAACGGCAGGTTCCTGCGCTTCCGGTACTCACGGACCAAGTGTCCGCTCCGTTCCGGTTCTCGGAACCCACATTCTCGGTCCAGCCTGACCTGAATCTCGACATGTCCTGGCGAATGAGCTGTGTCTTGCGGCACAGTCCATGTCACTCCGCTTCAACCGGCCAGCGCGGCCTTGTTCGCCTCGAGGAACTGCTTCAGCGTTTTTGGCTTGCGGCCGGAAAGCGTCTCGATCGCGTCGGTCACCATGGCGATGCGGCCGGAGCGCGTGTTGACGTCGAAGGACACGATGACTTCAGCAAAATCCTCGGGAACGCCGGATGCCTTTACCCCTTCGGTGAGCGCTTCATCCGGAACCTGCACGACATCGAGCGACTTGCCGGTGACCTCGCTTACCAGGGCGGCAATCTCTGCCGTGGTGTAGGCGTGCGGACCGGTCAAGGTGTAGGTCTTGCTTTCGTTTGAAGCGCCAGCGAGGCTGGCGGCGATCGCCGCTGCCATGTCGTCGCGCGCACCGTGGGCAATGCGCCCGTCGCCGGCCGACGTGTACCATTTTCCCGAGGCGATCGCGTGCGGCAGGGCCATGAACAGGTTCTCCTGGTACCAGCCGTTGCGGAAGATCGTGTAGGGGATGCCGCTCGCCTTGATCGCCTGCTCGGTGCTGTAGTGGTCATCGGCAAACAGGACCGGCGATACCGGCTCCGGATTGGGCATCGAGGTGTAGAGCAGATGCGAAATGCCGGCGTTTTTGGCCGCGGCGACGGCATTTTCGTGCTGCTTCAGGCGCCTGCCGCTTTTGAGATCGAGATCGCCGGTCGAAATAATCAGCACCTTGTCGGCGCCTTTGAATGCGGTTTCCAGCGATGCCGCGTCGTTGAAGTCGGCGGCCCTGACAACGACGCCGCGCAGCGCCAGATCGGCCACGCTTTCCGGATTGCGTGTGGCGGCGATGATGTTTGCCGGTGGAACTTTGTGCTTGTCCAGGAGATATTGGATGACGCCGTGGCCGAGCTGGCCGGAAGCGCCGGTGACGAGAAGGGTTTCGCTCATGGAAGGTCCTGACATTGCGCCGCTAAGGCGGTTCGAGTGGCAGTCTCAAAAAGAGACCAGCACTAAAATAGGAATTGACCTGGTGCCGTAAAGAAGGCAGTTTTTCGGGAGGTAGGCACACGCAGGGAACCAGCCATGGACGGCAAGGTCATCAATCTGAAATCGAAGTTGGAGGTCTATAAGGCCATCTCAGGCGGCGGCAATATTGCCAATTGTCCGGTTCGCGAGGTCATTCAAGGGGTGAGCGGCAAATGGAGATCGCTGCTGATGATGGCGCTGGCTGAAAAACCCTATCGCTTCGGTGAGTTGCGGCGCCTTGTGCCCGACATTTCGCAACGCATGCTGACCCAGACGCTGTACGATCTTCTGCGCGATGGCTATGTGCATCGTGAGGTGTTCCCGACCAAACCACCAAGCGTCGAATACAGCCTGACCGATCTCGGGCGCTCTATGTTCGGCGCCTTTCATCAATTGATTCTGTGGGCCGAACTCAACCATGATGCGGTGCGCGCAGCGCGCGCCGATTTTGATGCGTCCCAGGCTTGAACGGCCGCCAAGGCCCAGGCTTGAACGACCGCTAAAGCCCCACGGTGCGGCTTGATTTCGCCGGGCTGCTGAAGGATTGTCCCGGCCAGTTCGGCTTTGGGGGCATTGGCATTTCCTACGACATCGCAATAGCAGGCGCCGGGCCGGCGGGACTGGCCATGGCGCTCTATCTCAAGCGCGCCGGGCATCGGGTCACGGTCTTTGAACGCTTCGATGAGCCGAAGCCGGTCGGCTCCGGGCTGATCCTGCAGCCGACAGGGCTGACGGTGCTGGCCGATCTTGGCCTGCTCGACGACATGCTGGCGCTGGGCAGCCGCATCGACCGCCTGCATGGCGCCGATGCCACCACAGGCCGTACCGTGCTCGATGTCCGCTACGATGCGCAGCGCGGTGGCCGCTTCGGGCTGGCGGTGCACCGGGCGGCCTTGTTCGGCGTGCTCTTCCGCGCCGCCCAACGCGAAGCGATCGCCATCGAAACCGGCGTCGAGATCGAGGCCTTGGAGACGGGCGAACGGACGACGCTGATCTGCGGCAACGGACGAAGGGCGGGGCCGTTCGACCTCGTCATCGACGCCAGCGGTTCGCGCTCGAAACTGCGCGGCGCAAGCGCTGCAGGCGAGCCACGACCGCTCACCTATGGCGCGTTCTGGGCCTCGCTTGGCTGGCGCGGCGACGGTTTCGATGAGCGCGCGCTGCTGCAACGCTACGACAGAGCGAGCGTGATGATCGGCGTGCTGCCGATCGGCCGGCCGCAGCCGGGCGCTGAAAAGATGGCGGCCTTCTTCTGGAGCCTGAAGCCGTCGGACGCCGATGAGGTGCGCGTCCGGGGCCTGGATGCCTGGAAGGAGAGGGTGATCCGGCTGTGGCCGCAGAGCGAGGCGTATGTCAGCCAGATCGACAGTTTCGACCAGCTCTCGCTGGCGCGCTATGGCCACCACACGATGAAGCGGCCGGTTGGGCGGCGGCTGGCCATCATCGGCGACGCGGCGCACTCGACCAGCCCGCAGCTCGGGCAAGGGGCCAATATGGCGCTGCTCGACGCCGCGGCGCTCAGCCATGCGCTGGCGCGGACGGACAGTGTCGAAGCGGCACTTGAAGCCTATGCGAGGGCGCGGCGCTGGCATGTCCGCATCTTCCAGGCGCTGTCGCTGGCGTTCACGCCGTTCTACCAGTCGGATTCGGTGGCGCTGCCCTTCATCCGCGACAGGCTGGTGGCGACGGTGGCAAAAATCCCGCCGGCGCCGCAGTTTCTCGCCTCGATGGTGGCCGGCACCGTAATCGATCCGTTCAAGCGGATAGGACTGGTCGAAGCGCGGTGGCCGGATCGTTTTGGCCAATGAGGCTCGAAAGGTACGATCCCTTTGCCCGCAGGAAGGCATGCAGGCGCTGCGGGTAGTCCGGCGCCACGGCTTGCCTGATCGACGGGCGTTCACTCAACGCCCGGCGCCATGCGCGGACGAGGGGCTTTCGGTCAAGAATGCCGAAATCACCGATCCGGTCGAAGACATCGAGATAGCGGAAGACCGGACCGTAAACGGCGTCGACCAGCGAGAAGTGCTTGCTGGCGAACCAGGGGCCGCCA
>NZ_RZRA01000254.1:0-6204 GCF_003998945.1 Mesorhizobium sp. M7A.F.Ca.CA.003.01.2.1
GATCAGCGCCAGACCGGTGCCGAGCCCAAGGCCGCCGAATATCGCGCCCAGCAACAGCAGCGGCAGAGGCGGCCAGCTCTTCTTCAAGGCGGGCATGGCGTTGGAGATGATGCGCGCATTGGTGCTGTCGACATTGATCTGCTCGCGCGTCTCCTGGGCGCGCTGGAGATAGTTCGAGTAGACGGAACGCAGCGCCTCGAGGTCGCGCTGCAATTCGCGCAGCCGCACCGAGGCCTGATCGGTGTCGAGCGACTTGCTCTTCATGCCGGCGACCTTGGCTTCCAGCGCCTGCTGGTTGGCCAGCGCCCGTTCGTAGTCGGTCTCGGTGGCGGTGGCGATGCGGCCAAGTTCGCGCGCGATCAGCTGGCGTGTGTCGCGCAGTTGCTGCTGGGCTGCGATCAGCGAGGGATGACGCGGCCCCAACTCCGTGCCGAGCTGCGAGACCTGGTCGACCAACGTCGCCTCCTGCGCCCGCAGGCTCGAGATCACCGCCGAGCGCATTGCTTCCGAAGTTGCGTCCGGCGTGCCGCTCTGCCGGCGCATCTGGTCGACCTGCGCCTTCAGCGCCGCGGTGCGGCTCTGCGCCGCCGCAAGCTGCGTGTTGATCTCGGTCAGTTCCTGGTCGCTGACCAGATTGCCTGCCGCCATCACCATGTTGTTGGCGGACTTGTAGGCTTCGACGGCGTTTTCGGCTTGCTGGACGCGCTTGCGCTGCTCGTCCAGCCGCGCGGTGATCGACTCGGAAGCGTCCTTGGCCATTTTCGCGCGCGCGCTCGCCTGGTCGACCAGGTAGGCCTGCGCGATGGCGTTGGCCAGGAGGGCGGCTTTGTCGGCGCTCTTGGCAGTGACGATGACGTCGAGGACCAGGACCTTGTCGGCCCGCTTCACCGCCAGGCGCCGGCGCAGCGCGTCGAGTGTCTGCACCGACCTGTCGCCTTCGGCTGATGCCGAACCGAGCAGGCGCGACAGCAAGCCCTGCCCATTGAATTCCGGATCCTGCGTCAGGTTTGTCGCCGCGATCGCCCGCATCAGCACGCCTGTCGACTGGACCACGCTGACCTGGCTCTCGACCTGCGTGATGCCGCCATCGGGTGAGATACGGCTGGGATTGACGTCGTTGGTGACCACCTGCAGGTCCTGCGGATCGATCAGGATTTCCGCCGCCGAGCTGTAGAGCGCCGGTGTGAATAGGCCGTAGAGCAGGGCGACCAGCGTCAGCAGTGCGACGGTGCCGAAGATCCAGAACCGGCGGCGCACCAGGATGCGCTTCAGATCGCCCAGTTCGACAGTGGAGGCTGCATATGATCCCGCGCGTGCCGGATCCGGGGAGTGTTGCTGAGGAACCATGGGCAGGGATGATTGCATGGCTGCCTCCGACAATACTCCATATGCCGGCAAGATCAGTTTGCGGCGCTAACCTAGCTATTCCTCCAACTGTTAAAACATTGTTAATTATGTTGAGAGGTGACGTGAATTTTGGCACGCGGTTTGCTTAAAAATATACATATCGAGGTGTTGGCTACGCAGCGAGCGGAGACGAATGCAAATGGGGTTACAATTTGACCGGACCGGTCTGGCCGGCAAGGCCGGGCACCGCCTTTTCGGACCTCCAACATGCAGATAAGCCTCCGCCTGGACGGCGACTGCGTCCGCGCCTTTCACGTCACGCTGCTGGAGCGCCTTGCCGCGCTCGAAGACGTCGAACTGTCCGTCGATGTCAGGCCGGCGGGCGGTGGCATTCCGCGCAGCGCCGCGGCCCTGTTTCAACTCGAAACGGCGATCCACGGACTGTCCCATGATGGACTGGCCAAGCGTGTGCCGCTTTCGGCGCTCGCGCCCTACCGGCAGTCCCCCGCTTCGCCTGACCTCGTCATCGACCTCTGCGGCGATGTCAGGCTGGAAAACACACGGATCTGGCGCGTCACCTATGACGGCGCCAGCGGCGAAGCGGCCTTGCTGGCCCTGATCCTCGCAGGTCGCACGCCGCTTGCCCGCATCGAGGAGAACGGCGTTGCGATCGCCGCCGGGCGTCTGGGCACCGAATATGGCGGCATCGCGCTGGCGTCCTTCCAGGATATGCTGGCGCGCACAGCAAGCCTGATCATAGCTGCCATGTCAGGCGCGGCAAAGTCCGTGCCTGATCTGCCCGAACCGGCGCAGGTGGGCGGCCCGCCGCCAATGCCCTCGGCGGGCAAGCTTGGGGTCAGGGCCGGCAAGGCGCTGGCGCGGCGGATCATCCAGAAGATCTATCACCTTTGCTACAACGCGCCGCACTGGAAGGTCGGCTGGCGGCAAACCGGGAGCCGCGATCTGTTCGAGCTGCGCGCGCATCCGGCGTCGGGTTGGCAAGAGTTGCCGGACGACGGCAGCCGCTTCTACGCCGATCCGTTCCCCATCCTCTACCAGGGCCAGCTGACCCTGTTCGTCGAGGACTATATCCATCGGCTCGGCAAAGCCATCATCTCCGCCGTTCCCTTCGGCCCGGCAGGCCCGCTCGGAAGGCCTGAACCGGTGTTGGAGCTGCCCTACCATCTCTCCTACCCCTTCGTCTTCGAGCGCGACGGCGAGGTCTGGATGGTGCCGGAAAGCTGCGCCAACGGCACGGTCGATCTCTACCGGGCCACAGCTTTTCCCGGCGGATGGGTCAAGGAGGCGACGCTTCTGTCCGGTGTCGTCGCCAGCGACGCCACGCTTGTCGAGCATGGCGGCGCCTGGTGGCTGTTCGCCACCGTCCGCGACGGCGGCGGCGCCTTCTCCGACGCGCTGCATCTGTGGTCGGCGCCGGATTTTCGCGGCCCCTGGACGCCGCACCCCAAAAATCCCGTGCTGATCGATATCGCCTCGGTGCGGCCGGCCGGCCGCATGGTCAGGCGCGGCAACGACCTGCTGCGCCCGGTCCAGGACTGCCGCAGGAGCTACGGCGCGGCGCTTGGCATCGCACGCATTTCTCACCTTGATTTGATCGGCATGGAGCAGGTCGTTGAAACCATCTTAAATCCAGGTGCGCTATGGAGTGGGCGTAAACTTCACACGCTCAACGAGGCTGGCGGCTTTGAGTTCATCGATGGCTCGGCGATCGCACCGCGCTGGAAGCAGCGGGCCCGCGATTAACCTAAACATTGGTTACTACCAAGCACGCGCGCCGGTTGCTTGCGGTTGATTTAGGTCCGGAAGATATTTTCTACCGGAGATTGTGAAACGCGCCGTTGCCATCAGAAAGAGCAGCAAAATGAGTATCTCAGAGGCTGGCCCGGCCCAAGTCGATGTGGCGATCGTCGGTGCCGGAATGGCCGGCACGACCTTGGCAATTCTGTTGGGACGAGCCGGCCGCAAGGTGGCGCTGATCGATCCGCACCGCGTCCACCACGAGGAATTCCGGGCCGAGAAGATCGGCATGGACCAGATGCTGCTGTTCGAAAAGCTCGGCCTCGATGCGACACTCAAGCGTCTCGTCACCTCCACGACCGACACGCATGTCTTTCGCCTCGGCCAGTTCTTCGCGCATGAGAAGAAGGCTGAATTCACATTCTCCTATGGCGCGCTGATCAATGGCCTGCGCGACGCCTTGCCTGCGCAAGTGCCGCTGACGGTCGGCAAGGTAACCGAAGTCTCGACTGGACCGGACCGGCAGCGGCTTGTGCTGGCCGACGGCACCGTCATCGATGCCCGCCTGCTGGTGGTGGCAACCGGTCACGGCGAGGCGGTGCGGCGCGCCGTCGGCGTCGAGCGTATCGAGCAATCGAAGGCGCATTCATTGTCGATGGGATTCGACCTCGCCATCTCGCCCAGCGATTTCGGTCATCAGTCCGTCACCTGCTACAGCAGGCGGGCCGCCGACCGTATCGCCTACATCAGCATCTTTCCCCTCGGCGACAAGATGCGGGCGAACATGTTCCTCTATCGCAATGTGGCCGAGCCGTGGACGCGGGCGTTCCGCCAGGAGCCGCAAAAGATGCTCTGCGAATTGATGCCCGAAATAGCCGTGCGATGCGGCAACTTCGAAGTCGCGAGTCCTGTCGAGGTCAGGCAGATCAGTCTGAGCACGACGCAAGGCCATCGCCGCGACGGGGTCATCTTCATCGGCGATGCTTTCTGTACCACGTGTCCGACGCCGGGCGTCGGCATCGGCCGCGTGATGACCGATGTCGATCAGCTCCATTCGGTTCACATTCCACGCTGGCTCGAAACTCCAGGCATGGCGGCTGACAAGATCAACGCCTTCTATGACGACCCGGTCAAGGTGGCTGCCGATGAGGATGGCATGCGGGTCAGTTACTATGCCAAGTCGATTACCGCCGACACCGGGCTGGAATGGCGCGTGCGGCGCCTGCGCAACAACACCGCGCGCCAGCTGATGATCATCGGCCGTAAGGTCCGGCATCTGGGACAACGGCGGGCACCCGTGGCCAATATGCGATAGGGCGCGACCAGTGGCGCCCTATCGCCGATATTGATTGCCCTTATAGGGCGAAGGCGTCAGTCGCCAACCGCTCAGGTTGCCGTCGGCGGAGGTGTCGATGGGGCAGTCTGGGCCGTGACACCCGAAAGCCTGTCGCGCTTCTGCAAGGTTGGTTTCTCGTATTTCTTCACTGTAAAGTGCCCTCCGAATTGATACGGCGCCAGCAGAACCAATTCCCTGCCCCATGTCAATTGTGCCATTACTGGTTCTTACGTCGTATCCACGCCATCGCGGTCAAACGATTCTTCACTGTTGCATTGCCGGCACATATCGGCTCCGACAGGTCACCTCATCCCAGCGCCAATCCCGCTCTCCTCGGCCGCGCGATGTTGTAAATCGTTTCATCCAAGGTATTTTGGCCATTGGGGAACAGAGGGAATAGTCATGTCCAACAGCGCCTTGCCGCTGGTCATCAGTGCGCCTGAACCACGCACGCTCGACCTGATCTTCACAGCCCGGCAGCTGGCGCGGCTCAAGGCGCACTATCGCATCGTCGAGACGACCGCTGACGGCGTCGCGAAACTGCCGGCCGACGTGCTGGCCGAGGCGCGCTATATCATCGGCCAGCCGCCCATATCGCCCGAAACGCTCGATCGGATGAAGACACTGCGCTGCGTCTTCAATGTCGAGACCAACCTCATCAACAATATGCCCTACGAGACGTTGTTCGCGCGCGGCATCCATGTCGTCACCACCGGCCTGGTGTTCGCCGAGCCGGTCGCGGAGCTTGGCCTTGCCATGGCACTCAATCTCGCCCGCGGCATCGTCGATGCCGACCTCGCCTTCCGCCAGGGACAGGAACTGTGGGGCGGCGACGGCAACCAGACGGCGCGGCTCTTGTCCGGCGCCGATGTCGGCATCATCGGTTTCGGCGATCTCGGCCGGGCGCTCAACCGGCTGCTGTCGGGCTTCCGCACCCGCACCAAAGTCTTCGATCCATGGCTGCCGCCATCGATCCTCATCGACAATGGCGTCGAGCCGGCCTCCCTCGACGAGGTGCTGTCGACCAGCGACTTCATCTTCGTCGTTGCCTCGGTGACCAGCGAGAACCAGGGTTTTCTCGGTGCCGACGCCTTTGCCGGCATGCGCAAGGGCGCTGCCTTCATCCTGCTCAGCCGCGCCGGCGTGGTGGACTTCCCGGCGCTGATGGCGGCGGTGAAGAGCGGCCACATCGTCGCCGCCAGCGACGTTTTTCCCGAAGAACCGCTGGCGCGGGACCATCCGGTGCGCGCCCTGCCCGGCTTCCTGCGCTCGGCTCACCGCGCCGGCGCGCTCGACATCGCCTTCAAGCGCATGGGCGATATGGTGCTGGAGGACATGGACCTGATCGACCGCGACCTGCCGCCGCTGCGCTCCAAACGCGCCGAGCGCGAGACGGTTTCGCGCATGCGTTCCAAGCCGGCCGACAGGAATTGAGGCGTGGATTTTCGTTCGGGTTGGCCGGCCCTCGACCAGGTCCGCTTGACAGGAGCGCGGCCGGCGATGACGCTGCCGCAATCGAACTTTGCGGAGGGAGGCCGTGACCATGAAGAAGATCTATGAAAAGCCGATGCTGCTCAAACGGCAGAAACTCTCCGCCGTGACGGCGCAGCAAGCCACTTCAGGAGTGACCGGTCCGATCGGCCCGACAGGCTGACGCCTCACGGTGTTCGATGAAGGTAGCATTGGACGCGCCCGCGGGTCGGCGGCGAGACGGCAGTCGCTCAAGGCGCAGCATCAGTGTTTATGGCTGCTCTTCGCTCTGC
>NZ_RZRA01000255.1:0-6188 GCF_003998945.1 Mesorhizobium sp. M7A.F.Ca.CA.003.01.2.1
TTCCAGTAGTATTCCAGCCGACATGCCCTGCCCCGAGTCAACGCCGGCCCAAAGCCGACGAGCGCAGATTGTCGAGCAGCACGGCCAGCAGCAAAATAACGCCGCGCACGATGTACTGGTAAAAGGCCGGGATGTTGAGCAGGTTCATGGCGTTCTCGGCGATGCCCATGATCAGCACGCCGACGATGACGCCCGACATGGTGGCGCGGCCGCCGGCAAGCGAGACGCCGCCGAGCACGCAGGCCGAGATGACCGAGAGTTCCAGTCCGACCGCCGCGTTGGGCTGGCCCGAGGTGATGCGCGACGCCAGCAGGATGCCGGCGATGCCGCAGACGACGCCTTGCAGCGCAAAAATCCAGATGCGCGTCCGGTCGACATTGACGCCGGCAAGGCGCGAAGCCTCCGGATTGCCGCCGATGGCCAATGTGTTCTTGCCGAAGACGGTGCGGTTGAGGACGAAGCCGAAGATGAAAAACAGGATGGCGAGCACCCAGACCGGCGTCGGAATGCCGAGCAGTTTGGACAGCGCGAGCTGGTAGAAATCCGGGCTGTTGATGCCGACGGCGCGGCCGTCGGACGCAATCAGCGCAAACCCGCGCACGATCTGCATGGTGGCCAGCGTCGTGATCAGCGCGTTGATGCGGAATTTGGCGATGACGACGCCATTGATGAAGCCGACGAAGGCGCCGCTGGCAATTGCCGCCAAGAGGCCAAGCAGGATCGAGCCGGTGTAATTCGACGCCATCACAGCGACCATGCCGGCAAAGGCGACGATGGAGCCGACCGACAGGTCGAAGTCGCGTGCGGCAAGGCAGAACATCATGGTGCAGGCGACGATACCGACGGTGACCACCGACTGCAGCAGGCCGAGCATATTGCGGTCGGTGAGGAAATTCGGCACCAGAGCCGAGACCAGCGCGAAGGCGACGACAAAGATGACGACGAGGCCCTGTTCGCCGAGCAGGATTTTTTTCAACTGGTCGGTCATGCCAAAAGTCCTCAAGATGCGATCGCGTCGGGGGTTTTCTGATCGGGGAGAGCGGCGGCCAGGATCGCCCTTTCGGCGAACTGGTCGCGGGTGAGCTCGGCGCTGACGCGGCCGCCGCACATCACCAGAATGCGATCGCAGATGCCCATCACCTCCGGCAGTTCGGACGAGACGACAACGATCGCCATGCCGTCCTGCGCAAGCTGGTAGAGCAGTTCATAGATTTCCGATTTGGCACCGACGTCGATGCCGCGCGTCGGCTCGTCGACAATGAGAACCCGCACCCCTTGTTCGGACAGCCAGCGGCCAAGAATGACCTTCTGCTGGTTGCCGCCGGAGAGGTTGATGATGTCCTGCTTGCGCGACGGCGTGCGCACCTTGAGCTTCTTGATGAAGGTTTCGGCGGTGGCGATCTCGCTGGCGCGGTTCAACACGCCGAAGCGCGTGTGATGGCGCCGCGACGAGATGTTGATGTTCTCCTCGACCGAGCGGCCCTGGATGATGCCGTCATGCTTGCGATCCTCCGAACACAGCACGATGCCGGCCCGGATCGTACCACGCGGATCGGTGGCAGGGACCAGCTTGCCATCGACGGTGATGGTGCCGCCCGAGCGCGGATCGGCGCCATAGACCAGACGCATCAGTTCCGAGCGCCCGGCGCCGATCAGGCCGAAGAAGCCGACGATCTCGCCTGCCCTCGCCTCGAAACTGGCCGGCGTCTTCAGTTTGGGGCCGCTGAGAGCGTCGACCTTCAGGCGGACATCGCCCGTTTTTCGTGCGCGAAAACCCCAGATATCCGAAATCTCGCGGCCGACCATTTCGGCGACGACCTGGTCGCGGGTGACGCCTTTCAGCGACGCATGGTGCGCCGCCAGCTTGCCGTCGCGCAGCACGGTCAGGCTGTCGCAGAGCCGGAACACTTCGTCGAGCCTGTGCGAGACGTAGATGATGACCTTGCCCTCGCCGCGCAGGCGGTCGATCAGGGCAAACAGGATTTCGCTTTCGCGCGAGGACAGCGACGAGGTCGGTTCGTCCAGCGCGATAACGCGTGCGTCGAGCATGATCGCCTTGGCGATCTCGACCATCTGGCGTTCGCCGATGGACAGCGTCTTGACCTTGCGGCGCATGTCGATGTCGATGCCGGCCGATTTCAGCTTGGCGCCGACGTCGTCCAGCATCCGGCGGCCGGCGATGATGCCGGCGTTGGCAGGGAAACGACCGAGGCTGAGATTTTCGGCAACGGTGAGTTCAGGAACCAGCTGCAGTTCCTGATGAATGACGATGACGCCATTGTCGAAGGCATCCCGGGTCGACGTATAGGCCTGAACCCTGCCGTCGATGCGGATCTCGCCCTGATCGGCATGCTGGTCGCCGGACAGTATCTTGATCAGGGTGGATTTGCCGGCGCCGTTCTCGCCCATCAGCCCATGCACGGCGCCTTTGTCGACGCCGAACGAGACGTCCGACAGCGCTTTGACGCCCGGATAGGTCTTGGTGATGTGCGAGAAGTCGAGAAAGGACACGGGCAGCGATCCTCTTGTGGAATGGCAAACAGGCGGCGGGATGAGCCGCCGCCTGTTTGTACAGGGAGGATTATTCGATGCCGAGGCCCTGGCGGACCTTCTGGTAGTCGTCGCGCTTGGCGAGTGCACCGGAAGTCAGGATCAGCTTCTCCGGCTCCTTGTTGCTGGCAACCCAGTCATACATGTTGAGCGCCGTTTCGTAGCCATGACGCTTCGGCGAGATGATCACGGTGCCGACGAAGCCGGTGGCCGTCGGCTTCTTGAACTCGTTGATCGCCGAATCCGCGCCGCCAATGCCAACGCCGATCACGCTATCAGCGGGGATGCCGACGCTTTCGGAGGCACGCACCGCACCCAGCACCGCTTCGTCGTTGAGGCCGAAAGAAACCCACTTCTTGATCTCGGCATGGGCGTTGAGCACGACGGTCGCCGCATTGAGGGCAGCTTCCGTATCGGTCTTGGCCTGAGGGGCGTCAAAAATGTTCTCGGCCTTGAAGCCGTTTGCCTTGAGCACCGAGATGGCGCCTTCGACGCGGTCGACGGCGGTCGGCAGTTGGTCATAGGAGACGCGGATGGCGCCGACCTCGTCGGCCTTCCAGCCGCGCGCCTTCATCTCGTCGACGATCGCCTGGCCGACCGCCTCGCCGATCTTGGTTGCCGAGATGCCCATATGCGGCACGTCTTCCAGCGCCTTGCCGTCGGCGCCGACCAGGCGGTCATCGACAGTCATCAGCTTGAGATTGTTGGCGGCGGCCTTGGCGACGATGCCGGGGCCGAGCTTCACGTCGGGCGTGCAGACGATGAAACCCTGCGCGCCCTGGGCGCCGAGATTGTCGATGGCCGACATCAGCTTCTCACCGTCTTCGGCGCCGATCTTGACCAGGGTAAAGCCCTTTTCCTTGGCGGCCTGATCAGCAAACTTCCATTCGTCCTGGAACCACGGCTCCTCGGGCTGTTTGACGATGAAGCCGATCTTGGTGTCCTGAGCATATGCAGCGATGGTCGTGACGGACAGCACGGCAAGCGCGCCCGCGACGAGCGCGGTCTTCAAAAGTCGCATGATTACCTCCCAGCGATAGACCGGGCGCTCAGCCCGGATGCCGGAGTCTCTAATCGCTTTTATCATACTCGTCAATTGATCTGGTATGATAATTAATGTACATGCTCTGACCAGCGATCGCTGGCGCAATTGATCCGCATCCGTTAAGGCCGGACCGGTTGTGCGAAACCAGCGGTTCGCCGCCTTGGAGGAGGGCTGAGGTGACCGGGACTTTGAAGAAACCGCAAGGCGACACAGCCACTCGCCGCCCGCGCGTTATGCCCGACGTGACCAAGGCGATTGCCTCGGACATCTTTTCCGGGCGCTATCCGGCCGGCTCCTCACTGCCGACCGAAAACGAGCTCGGCGTCGAATACAGCGTCAGCCGCACCGTCATCCGTGAGGCCCTGAAAGTGTTGGCGGCAAAAGGGCTGGTGCTGTCGCGGCCACGCGTCGGCACGATCGTCTGCAACGAGGACGACTGGAACATCATCGACCCGCAGGTGCTGGCCTGGCACGCGCCGCATGCACTGGACGACAAGCTCTTCGACGCCATTCTTGAGACTCGCCGGGCCATCGAGCCGCTGGTTGCCGAACTCGCCGCCACGCGCGCGACGCTGCAGGAAATCGCCGATCTCGAAGCCACCTGGCGCGGCATGGCCGGCGCCGGCGAGGATCTCGCCGCCTTCTCGCGCAGTGACATCGCTTTCCACCAGATCGTCTATGCCGCGAGCCATAACCCGATCTTTCGCCAGATCGGCAATCTCATCGACACCGGGCTGAAATTCTCGCTGGAGGCGACGGCGGTGATTTCGCTCGACCGGCGCATGGAGGCCGTGGCGGCGCACCGCGAGGTGGTCGAGGCGCTGCGTATGCGCAATGCCGATGCCGCGCGTGGCGCGGCAAACAAGATCCTCGACCTCGCGGCGCGCGACCTCGTCAGCGCCAAGAAACTCAAGAGCAACTGAGACTGCGCATGAAAATCATCTCGCTCACCACCTACATCGTTCCGCCGCGCTGGCTGTTCCTGAAGATCGAAACCGATGCCGGCGTCACCGGCTGGGGCGAGCCGGTGGTCGAAGGCCGGGCGCTGACCGTCGAGGCGGCGGTCAAGGAGCTTGGCGATTATCTCATCGGCAAGGATCCGCGCCTGATCGAGGACCACTGGACGGTGATGCACCGCGGCGGTTTCTACCGCGGCGGCCCGATCCTGATGAGCGCCATTGCCGGCATCGACCAGGCACTGTGGGACATCAAGGGCAAGGCGCTCGGCGTGCCCGTGCACGAACTGCTCGGCGGCAAGCTGCGCGACTCGATCAAGGTCTATTCCTGGATCGGCGGCGACCGCCCGGCGGAGGTCGCGGCCGGCGCCAGGGAAATGGTTGCGCGCGGTTTCCTGGCGCTCAAGATGAACGGTACCGAAGAACTGCAGATCGTCGACAGCCATGACAAGATCGACGCCGCTGTCGAACGCGTCGCCATGGTGCGCGAGGCCGTCGGGCCCAACATCGGCATCGCTGTCGATTTTCATGGCCGCGTGCACCGGCCGATGGCGCGTGCGCTCGTCAAGGAACTCGAACCCTATAGGCTGATGTTCATCGAGGAGCCGGTGCTCAGCGAAAACCGCGAGGCGCTGAAGGAGATCGCCGCGCTTGGCTCGACACCGATCGCGCTCGGAGAGCGGCTCTATAGCCGCTGGGACTTCAAGTCCGTGTTCGAGGAAGGCGTCGTCGACATCATCCAGCCCGACCTGTCGCATGCCGGCGGCATCACAGAATGCCGCAAGATCGCGGCGATGGCGGAAGCCTATGATGTCGCGGTCGCGCCGCATTGCCCGCTCGGGCCGATCGCGCTTGCCGCGTGCCTGCAGCTCGACGCGGTCAGCTACAACTGCTTCATCCAGGAGCAGAGCCTCGGCATCCACTACAACGCCGCCAACGACCTGCTCGACTATGCCGCCAACAAGGATGTCTTCCGCTACGAGGATGGTTATGTCGCCATTCCCGACGGCCCGGGCCTGGGTGTCGAGATCGACGAGGATTATGTCAAGGAACGCGCCAGGGAAGGCCACCGCTGGCGCAACCCGATCTGGCGCCACAAGGACGGTTCCTTCGCCGAGTGGTGATCCGGGCTGGCTTTCAGACTTCAAGCACTCCAGGAATAATGAAGACTTTGTCCGGCGAGCAGTTGCTCTCGAGAAATGGCTCGTTCGTTCGGTTTGATCGAGGGGCTTTCAGCGGCGTTGTCAAATTGACCATCAAACGCAGATGACCGCAGTGCGGCACATTCATCGGCTGCGAATTGCAGAGGGACTGTTTGGTGGAGCCAATCGGGATCGAACCGACGACCTCTTGAATGCCATTCAAGCGCTCTCCCAACTGAGCTATGGCCCCACTTCCGGCAGTCAACCGGCGCCGTTTCCGGCGAAGAGATCCGGCGCGGGTTGGAGACCGCGCCGTTAGTGCAGGCGGCTTCTAACCCCGCCTTTCTCAGATATCAAGCCTTCGAGAGCCGCTTTTTCTTCACAGACCACGAAAGCCCGCAAACGCCCGCTTTCAAGGCCGATCAGACCTCGTCGTCGTCGTCGCCAACGCCGATCATGTCGGCAACGTCGTCGTCTTCTTCCTCTTCGTCGGCG
>NZ_RZRA01000256.1:0-6170 GCF_003998945.1 Mesorhizobium sp. M7A.F.Ca.CA.003.01.2.1
GAATTCTTGGTCGCCAATATGGAAGTTTCGGGGGAAAGCCTGTCTCCGCCTTGAGAACGCAAGGTGACCATGCTTCCGCTTGGCATCAAGCACCACAACGGTTCGACAGCGTTGCTGTCGAGCCACGGCAGAGCAGCCTTGCATCTGTTGTGAGAATGCTTGATCGCATCGGTTGTGGCTACCTGATCCTGAACAGCGACAGGAAGGTCATGGAGTGGAATTCAGCCGCTCAAAACACCTTGGAGCGCGAAGGCGAGGCAGCCGATACGGCCAGCAAGGTATTTGCTGCGCTGAGACGGCTGATCGCAAACGTGCCGGGCAATTTTTCTCCTGGCACGCTTTCATGGGTGGTGATCCGAGGCATGGGCGACAGGCCCCTGATATTGAACGAGAAGGGCATAGCAACGCCTGACGCGACAAGCATCGTGGCGCTGCTGGATCGTGAAAACAGGTCCGGGCCAAATCCCCAGACGCTGCAAAGAATGTTTGGTCTGACGAGTGCCGAAACGCAGCTCGCACTGCGCTTGGCGCAGGGCGATGCCCCTTTGGAAATAGCCCGCAAGCGGCGCTTGAGCCGGACCACGATAAGGTCGCAGCTGGCGTCGCTGTTCGCCAAGACCGAAACACGGCGACAGGCGGAACTGGTAGCTCTTCTTGGGCGCATATGCGTTTTGCCGTGAGGCAAACGCCTTTACCATGCGCGCGCACAACAGGCTTGTGCGCGCAATCTGTCGCTGATGTGCTTGTCGGCCAGCCTCACCTTACCGCCGTCGCGTGCGCACCCGGCCCAATCTTGGGCGGATTGCAAACACGTGATTAAGCACGTGCCAGCCCGCCACCTTCATGACCGAAGGCCGGAAGATCTGTATCCCATCCAGGAACGTGGTCAACCAGGACTGCTGGTGGAACCGCATGGGAATACGAGCAACCCGCAGCGCCCGCAGCAATGTCTCGGGAGGCGGGAGATGGTTGCGGTCTTTGATGAGATTCCAGTTAAGCTGCTTGACGGCGAGGGTCACTTCGTCGACCTCGCGGAAACTCTTTGACGTGGTAATGCTTGGATGGCTCGTTGCATCATAAAAGGTAAGCGGATCGCTTATCGCCACCATGTCCCCATGGCTGGCTAGATCGACGAAGAACAGTTGATCCACTCCGGCCGGAATCTCTTTGTGCGTGCGCATCAAGCAGCCGGCACGAATGACGTCGCTGTTGATCAACAATGTGGATGGAATGATCCCCAGGCAGCGTGTCGCGCGCACCAGATAGAGGTCCATCAGGCACTGCTGGCTGGAATAAAGGGAGATCGCTTCCTGCTCCTTGGGGACTTGGCGAAATCTCACTCGCTTGTCCTCGATTATGTTTGCGGCTGACGTCATGAAGGCAACCGACGGGTGCTGTTTGGCAACTTCGGCGAATGTCCTGAGTGCACCTGGCGCAAGCCAGTCATCGTCGTGCAGCAACTTGATCCACCGTCCAGCGCAAGCCAGCATAGCGTTGTTGGTGTTCTCCACCTGACCGCGACCTCGGCTGTTCTCGATGATGCGGATGCGAGGTTCGCTTCGTGCATAGTCGGTCACGATAGCCCAGGTCTCGCCCTCCGGTCCCTCGTCGTCGCTCACGACCAACTCCCAATCGGAGTAATCCTGACCCAGGACGCTGTCGATCGCCCTGCGGATCGTATCGGGCCGGCGAAAGGTTGGTATCCCGACAGAGATAAAAGGGCGTGACCATGAGACATCGGCACGGTCATGCTGGGTGACCGCAACTGCCGCTTGAAGATTGTCAACCGACGACGAATTCATGGTGTTTTTTCCTCGAGACATTCATGTTGGATGCACGTTGCAGCGCCTGCTGGTTGGGGGTCGTGGGTCAACAAATACAGCGATGCTGCCATTTTCAGAGCGAAACCCGACGCGCCGCCGGCGGCCATGAAATAGATGACGGTGACTGGCTGCCAGCCCGCCTGGGCGCCGGCGAGCAGCGGGCCAAACACGAGAACCGCTCGTGCGAGGTCGATGACCAGTCTTGTTCCTTGCCGACGTAGCAGAGCGGGAACGTCGCTAAGCGGAGTAGACAACGCTTGTGCCGCGCCCATCAGCGCCAGTGCGGTCATGATTTCCGCGGTGGGCATCCAAGGCTCGCCCAGGAGCGGAACGACCACATAGGGCGCGGCGAGTCCAAGCAGCAATATCGGCACCGCGGTAAAGCCGGCGGCCAGCAGGAGAAGCCCGCGTGCCACGCCAAGCAGGTGTCCACGATTGTTGTTCTGGTTTGCTTCGGCGACAAAAACATTGCTGAGCGGTGAAGCGATCAGCGTCACTGGACCGGTAACCAGGCGCGTTGCCACGCCCAAATATCCGGCAAATGCGGTGCCGAACAGCCCACCGACAAGAACTGCCGGAAGATTGTTGATCGCTATGCTCGCGAGTGTTGCGGGGATATCGAACAGAGGAAATTTGTATTCCCGCCGGGCCTTTTCGAACACCGCACGCCAAGGTGCCCGGGCGATGCCGCGCAAATCCTCCCAGCTCGTCACCCGATAACCGATATACCCGATAAAGACGAACTGGCTCAAAATATGGGCATGGATCATCGCTTCGCCGCCAAGGTTGGCAATGCCGAAAACCAATTGCAGTGCAGCCATGCTCGCCGGCAGGATCAGCCGCCCAAGGGCAAAGTCGCGCAAAAGCCCAGCACGCAGGCTCCAGCAGTTCATGGCTTCGACCAGACCTGCGCCTCCCATTCCGATCGGAATGAGCCAGGCAAGCGAGCCGAGGCGGTTGGGAGCAAGGTTCGACAGCATCTGTCCGGCCGAAAAGGCCAGGACGGTGGTCACGAACACAGCCAAAAGGATAAGCTTGACCGTCACATAGGCCTGGGCGCTCCCCTTAACCCCATAGAGTGACGCCTCGAAGCGCAATGCTGCGACCCCGGCGAGTATGTTCACAATCGACAGATAAATCGTAAAGATGCCGAAATCCGCAGGCGAATAGAGCCGCGCCAAGACCGGAATCGCAGCAAGAAGGGTGAGTTGGCCGACAATTGCCATCGCCGACACCTCACCAGCTGCACGAATGATCGAACCGATCGTGCTCGGCCGAACAGCGATGATGGCTGTGTCGGCCGCGGGAACCATCTTGGGTCTCAGAAGGTCGCTCAGTGCCATCGGTTCGCGCTTCCGAGGGAGGCAAATATCGGGGATTGCCGCAGCCTACGATGCACACCGAACGTTGCCATCATTCACCTGAATGACGCGCTCTGCGGACAGGCTGCACCCTGAATCGTCCGGGCCGCTCCCTGGATGAACCGCCCCCGGATCGTCCGCGGCCCAAGGACGAGCCTATGCTTGGTCATGCTATCTGCTCGCGCAAGAGGTCGGCGCTATCCTCGAGCCGATATCCGGCATGTTTTTTCAAGTTCACTTGCGTGAGGACGCTGCCGACGGGTACCGCAAGAGAACCGTTGCCCTGAAGGAGTTCCAGCACCCCGCGAGCGAGGGTACGTGGCGTTTTCCTCCATCGGACGGCAAAAAGCACCGCATCAGCCCATCCAGCCAGAAATTTGGCTTCCGGCCGCCCGAGCGCCGACGGCAGGTTTATGATGACGATGCGATAGGTCAAGTGCAGATCCGCCATCACTTTGCCCCCATCCTCGCAGGACAACACCGCCAGCAGATCGTCCGACGGAGCAGCGGTCATCACGTCGATGCCGATTTCATGCAGACTGGCCACGGCGTTTTCCAGGTTGCTGCGATTGCAGACATAATCAGCGAAGGAATGGCGGCTCTTGCGCTCGCTGAACTGATGCAGGAACTCGAGCGTGAGTTGAACGCCCTTGCGTTCAAGATCGATCAAGAGAACACGACCGCCCATCCGCGTGCCGGCCAGCGCCAGACTCCATGCGAGCTCGGTCCCCCCATCCTCCGGGACGCTGGAGGTGACAAGCGCCGTGTACGACGAACGAGCCCTCAGCGCATTGGGCGCCGCAGCAATCAGCAACGACGTCACGGCGCGGCTATAGGCGGAGCTGCGCTCGCCCAGGACAAGGGTTCGCAGTCGTTTGGCATGCACCCTGCCTGCTTCGGGAATCTGCCCCATACATGGAACCTTGAGCACCGCTTCCGCCTCGGTCTCACCGCGGAAAGTCCGATCGAAGTGATTGCGCATCGTGACGAAAATCGCGCCCAGTATAGCGAACACAATCATCCCGGGCGGAACAAGGAAGATGGCGGGCAAGGTCTGCGGGATGGTCGGCGGCCATGCCGCCGATAGGATGGAAATTCCAGCCGAGGGAACTCCGATACGCCGCGTCAAATCCTGTTGCCGGCCAAGAAGTTCGTTGTATCGCTGGGTCAGCAAACTGACCTGCGGCTCGAGAACCCGCAACCCGGAAAGCCGGCTGGCGGTGTCGGCCATGACCGCATCCAAAATGGCCTTCCGGCTCTCAAGAGTGGCGATCTGGGCACGGAAAATGTTTGCGTCCGCAGCAATCTTGTCGATGCCTTGTTCGACCTTGCTTTCGGTCAGGTTTCTGAGTTCTTGGTCCGCAGGCGCGCGAGCCTGTCGAGCCGCAAGATCGGCAAGTTCAGGCCCGCCAATGGCTTCGGCCACGGAGACGAAAGAAGCCCCCTGCGCTCGAAGCTCCTGAACATGTCGCAGCCGAGTTTCCACAGCGGCGAGATCTGCGTTTGACATCGACAATTGCTGGCTGAGGTCGGCCCGTTCCCTGGCTGCATTGTCCGCCGAGCCTTGGTCGATGGCTCCGTGGCTCAACCGATATTTCTCAAGGCGGTCGGCCGCTGCCTGCAGATCGTTTTGCAGCCTGGGCAGGCTGGTGGTGATCGCATCGAGTTCTTGCTGGTCGGATGCCTGCCTTCTCCTTATCAGATTGTCGACATAGACCTGAGCGAATGTGTTGGCCACGAGCGCCGCCCGCGCGGGACTGTCATCGGCGAAAGCGACGGAGACTACTCTCGATCGCAGCTCCTGCCCGACCCGCATTCCTTGCCGCAAGGCTCTCAATTCAGAGGCATCCTCGGCCTGTGAATCGCTGATTGTTTTGTCCGCTCCTGGCCACAGTCGGTCCAGTAGACCACCGGCAAGCGAGCGTGTCCTCGGGGGAGGGATGGCAGACGGCTCAAGCCGGGAATTCCCGCTAGCGGAATTGTCCTGTCCGGTTTCAGCCGCACCTGTCTTGCGCAGTGCCGCCATGACGCGGCGCAGATGGTCTTGCGACGATAGCATCGTGATGTGGTCATCTATGCTTGAATCGACGAGGTCCTGCGAAGACGGGGCGCCGACGGGCAGTGAACCGCGCGATGGGGCGTCGATGATAAGCTGAGTAGTTGCTTCGTAGAGAACCGGGCGAAGACTTCCCAGCAACCCCGCCAGCAGCCCGCCCAACACAGCGAAGGCAACAATAGACCATTTTCGCCTTGCCAGAATCACGAAGAGTTGGTGCGACGCGGTGGCCGGCTCGACATATTCGCGCAATGACCGCACGTGCACTCTGCCTTCGAGAACCGGTGCTGGTGGTTGATTGATCCGTGGCAGCTGGATCGGGCTGATTGCGGAACCTACCATTTTATACTCCTGCCAGATCGGGTTCATGAATTGGGCCGGTTTCCTGTGCTTGCCGGTTGGCTCGGCTCCGCCAGGCCTGGAACATCAATGCGGACCACAATTCGCGCGAGCGGTTCTGGCCATCAATGTGATCGCGCCAGCAGGCGTCGATCTTCGCAGCGTCCAATACGTCACTGCTTTCTGCTCGCATGTCGGCGAGAAGATCGCTGGCCCAGTTGCGCAGCGGACCCCGCAGCCATGCTGCGATAGGGACATCGAAGCCCTGTTTCGGACGCTCGATCAGGTGCTGCGGGAGATAGCGGCGTAGCAATTGACGAAGGATCCATTTGCCGGCGCCATCACGAACTTTCATGTTGGATGGCAGCCGCCAGGAGAATTCGACAACGCGGTGGTCAAGCAGAGGACACCGGCCCTCAAGGCTGTTGGCCATAGTGGCACGGTCCAGCTTCACCAAGATATCGCCAGGCAAGTACCCCGCCATGTCATCGCACAGAAGACGGGAGAGCAGGTCGTCAAGCGGCGGACCGCCGTGGCTGTAGATTGGTTCGGTGGGCCGCTGACGTCCCAGGTTTTCAGCCTGTGGCCGCG
>NZ_RZRA01000257.1:0-6154 GCF_003998945.1 Mesorhizobium sp. M7A.F.Ca.CA.003.01.2.1
TCATCGACCAGCGCCACGATGATCTCGCCGGGGCTGGCCGTGTCGGCGTTACGGATGATAACGGTGTCGCCGTCGAAGATGCCGGCCTCGATCATCGAATCGCCCTTGACCTCCAGCGCATAGTGCGCGCCGCCCATGATCATGTCCGGCGGCACCGAAATCGAATGCGTCTGATGCTGGATGGCATCGATCGGCACGCCGGCGGCGATGCGACCCATGACCGGGATCGAAACGGCAGAGACCGCATCGTCGTCATTGCCGGGCGAAGGCATCCGCGAAGGCGCCGGCTTGATCTGCCGGCCAAGAGCACCACCCTGACCAAGACTGCCCTGGATGACGCTTGGCGAAAACTTCTTTGCCGCATTGAGGCCTGGCGCGATGGAGTCCGGCAGCCGCAGCACTTCCAGCGCGCGGGCCCGATTGGGCAGCCGGCGGATAAAGCCGCGCTCCTCAAGGGCCGTGATCAGCCGATGAATCCCGGATTTGGAGGCAAGGTCGAGCGCCTCCTTCATCTCGTCGAAGGATGGCGGAATGCCGCTCTCCTTCAGGCGTTCATGGATGAACATCAGCAGTTCATGTTGCTTGCGTGTCAGCATGGCGGCCCCCAGGTTCCCTGAAACCAGAATCGAAAAACAAACCCAGAACAAACACTATCTGTTCCAGTTGTGTTCTGCAACCGTTTAAAGTTTAATGAATTTGTTAAGGCTGCTGAAATTATTTGGCGCTTGCCAGCGGGTTACGATCGACGGGCGCCACCTTCGGCAATGCGCCTGCTCACATTGAAATTGTTATGGTTAATGACCTGTGGCTTATCCCCTACCAAAGCTTGGCATTATCTGTCGATCGACCTCGACAAGGGGCGATTGCAACCTTCGGGACGTTCGTTGGCCGTGAACGAAACGGAGCCAAAACGCCAACGTCAGTTGGGCATTTTGGCTGGAAATTCAGCTCTCCGTCATTTGCCAGGCAGTGAGGGCAGCGACGGCGGATCGCCGGGATCGGTGCGTCAGGTAACGGCTTCCTTGACGGCGAAACGCTGGTCCTTCCATGCTCCCGTGCGCAGAATGTCTTCCAGAACCTCAACCGCCAGCCACACATCCTTGTAGCTGACATAGAGCGGCGTGAAGCCGAAACGGATGGTCGACGGTGCGCGGAAGTCACCGATCACCCCGCGCTCGATCAGCGCCCGCATGATTTGATAGCCGTGGTCGTGAAGGAACGACACCTGGCTGCCGCGCCTGGTCGCGTCGCGGGTGGTCTCCAGCGTGAGACCGTAGGCGCCGCACTTGGCTTCGACGAGCTGGATGAACAGTTCTGTCTGCGCGACGCTCTTCTTTCGCAATGCCGCCATGTCGACGTCGCTCCAGATGGCAAGCGCGCCTTTGAGCGCCCGCATCGACAGGACCGGTTGCGTACCGCACAGAAAACGGCGGATGCCGGTGCCGGCAACATAACCCCGTTCGAAGGCAAAGGGCCGCGCATGGCCCCACCAGCCGCTGAGCGGCTGGCTGATATCGCCGTGGTGGCGCTGCGCGGCATAGATGAAGGCCGGCGCGCCCGGACCGCCGTTGAGGTACTTGTACGTGCAGCCGACAGCGAAATCGGCATTTGCCTGATCGAGCTCGACGGGCAGGGCGCCGGCGGTGTGGCAGAGATCCCAGACGATCAGCGCTCCGGCCGTATGAGCCCTGCGCGTCAGCGCCGCCATGTCGCGCAGTTCACCCGATTTGTAATTGACGTGGTTGACCAGCACCACCGCGACGTTTTCGTCGATCAGATCTTCGATGGTCGGCGCGTCGACGCCCGCGAGGCGCAGCAGGACGCCATCCCGGGTCGAGGCCACGCCTTCGGCGATGTACAGGTCGGTGGGAAAACTGTCACCTTCGGCGACGATGGCTGACCGGCCGGGCCGCATCTCCATCGCTGCGTGCAGCACCTTGTAGATGTTGGTCGATGTCGTGTCGCAGACAACGGTCTGGCCGGCCGCGGCTCCTATCAGGCGTCCGAGTTGGTCGCCGAGTTCGATCGGCATCTCGAACCATCCGGCCGTGTTCCAGGCTCGGATAAGATCTCGGGCCCATTCCTGCGTCGCCGCCTGCTGCAGCTCGCCGAAAACGGCATGAGATGCTGCCCCCAGTGAATTGCCGTCGAGATAGATCACCCCCTCCGGCAGAATGAAACGGTCGCGCATGGCCCGCAGCGGATCCGTGGCATCCATCGCTTCGACTGCGGCGAGATCAGGAATTCCACTCATGGTCAGTCCCCGGTTGTTCGCGAAGGGGTTTCCGCCACAGAGCGTCCCTTCGGTGAGCCTGTTCTCATTTCGATGATGTCAGAGCCGGGTGCGGACCGTCCACAGCTCCGGAAACAGCACGACCTCGAGCATTTTCTTCAGATACGAAGCGCCCGACGTGCCGCCGGTGCCGCGCTTCAGACCGATGATGCGCTCCACCGTGGTGACGTGGTTGAAGCGCCAGCGGCGGAAATAATCCTCGAAGTCGACCAGCTTCTCGGCCAGTTCGTAGAACATCCAGTAGCGCTGCGGATCGCGGTAGATAGTCTGCCAGGCGACCAGGACCTCTTCATTCTCGGTTCGCGTCTCACGCCAGTCCGTGCGCCTGGCATCGGCACCGATGTCGAATCCGTTGCGCGCCAAAAGCAGCAGCGCTTCGTCATAGAGCGACGGCTCGGCCAGAATGGCTTCCAGCTTTCCGCTGAGGTCAGGCCGATGCTTGTGAGGGCCGAGCATGGCCAGGTTGCGGTTGCCGGCCATGAACTCGATGGCGCGATACTGCCAGGACTGGAAACCCGAGGACTGGCCGAGCGCGTCGCGAAACTCGGTGTATTCGCTGGGCGTCATCGTCCGCAGCACATCCCAGGCATTGTTCAGCTGCTCGAAGATGCGCGCGACTCGCGACAGCATCTTGAAGCTCGGCTCAAGCCGGTCGGCGCGGATCGAGCGGATCGCGGCGCCAATCTCGTGCAAAGCGAGCTTCATCCACAGTTCCGAGGTCTGGTGCTGGATGATGAACAGCATCTCGTCATGCGCCGACGAGAGCGGTGTCTGCGCCTCCAGCACTTTCTCCAGGTGCAGATAGTCGCTGTACGACATGCGCTCGTTGAACGACATCTGTGCGCCTTCGGACGCCGGATCGTAGGGCTCGCTCAATTGACTTTCTCCGTGCGCAGCCGGAAGCGCTGGATCTTGCCGGTCTGGGTCTTGGGCAAAGCAGCAATGAATTTCACCGATCGCGGGTATTTGTAGGGCGCGATCGTCGCCTTGACATGGTCCTGCAGGCGCTTGGTCGTCAATGCGTCAGGCGCCACGCCCTGCACCAGCACGACATGCGCCTCGACGATCTGGCCGCGCTCGGCGTCCTCGGCGCCGATCACCGCGCATTCGGCGACGTCGGGATGTGACAGAAGTGCGGCCTCGACCTCGGGGCCGGCAATGTTGTAGCCGGCGCTGACGATCATATCGTCGGAGCGCGCGGCGAAATGGAAGAAGCCGTCCTCGTCCTGCGTGAAGGTGTCGCCGGTGATGTTCCAGCCGTCGCGCACGTAGTCCTTCTGCCTGATATCGGCCATGTAGCGGCAGCCGGTCGGGCCGCGCACCGCCAGCCTGCCGGTCGCGCCGCGCGGTACTTCGCGCATCTCGTCGTCGACGATGCGCGCCTCGTAGCCGCCGACCGGCTTGCCGGTCGACGCGGGCTTCATGTCGCCAAAGCGGTTGGAGATGAAGATGTGCAGCATTTCGGTGGCGCCGATGCCGTCGAGGATCGGCTTGCCGGTCTTTTGCGTCCACTCTTCGAAAACCGGAGCGGGCAAGGTTTCGCCGGCTGAAACGGCAACCCGCAGCGAAGACAAATCGGCACCTTCATCCATGGCCTTCAGCATGGCGCGGTAGGCAGTCGGCGCGGTGAAGGAGATCGTGGCTTTGTAGGTCTCGATGATGTGGATCATGTTGGGTGGCGTCGCCTGCTCCAGCAGCGTCGCCGCCGCACCGAAGCGCAGGGGAAAGATAGCGAGCCCGCCAAGGCCGAAAGTGAAAGCCAGCGGCGGCGAGCCGACGAAGATGTCGTCCGGCGTCACCTCCAGGATTTCGCGGGCATAGGCGTCGGCGATGATCAGGAGGTCGCGGTGGAAATGCATCGTCGCCTTCGGCACGCCTGTCGTGCCCGAGGTGAAGCCGAGCAGCGCGACATCGTCGCGGCCGGTGTTGACGGCGGTGAATGTCACCGGCTTGTCGAGAGCGGCACGATCGAGCTCGGCATCATGGTTGGCGGTGCCGTCGAAGCCTATGACCTGTTTGAGGAAGGTGCTGTCCTTGGCGCAGGCGGTCATCTCGTCCATCAGCCTGGTGTCGCAGAGCGCGACGGTGATTTCCGCCTTGTCGACGATCTTGGCCAGTTCGCCGGCGCGCAGCATAGGCATGGTGTTGACGACCACGGCGCCGACCTTGGTGGCAGCCAGCCAGCAGGCGACCATGGCGGGGTTGTTGGCCGAGCGGATCAGCACCCGGTTGCCGGGCTCGACGCCATAATTCTCGACCAGCGCGTGGGCGAGCCTGTTCGTCCAGTCGGACAGTTCCTTGTAGGTGCGGCGGCGGCCATTGCCGATCAGGGCTGTGCGGTCGCCGAGGCCCTTCTCGACCAGCCGGTCGGTCAGTTCGACACCGGCGTTGAGGCGTTCGGGATAGTCGAAGCCGTCGAGCAGTATATCGGGCCATTGCTCCGGCGGCGGCAGGTGATCGCGCGTGAACGTGTCGATATGCGCTGAAGGCCCAAGCATGTCGCCGCTCTCCCGTCTGCTGCCTGGCCAGTGCGCAATGCGCCTTGGCTGGATGTGGTGGATCCTAAGGTCCTGCTCTGAGGAGGCTTCGTGCTGCCCATCACGCCTGCTCGGAGATGCGCGCCGAAAGGGTGAACATCTGCAGGTGAGGGCAGCACAGCAGACCTCCCATTGTCGGCTGTTCGTGCGGGCAGGATCGCACCAGTCGAAATTTGTTTCAAGCCTAAAATGTTTTTGCCCTGGAGCATTGACGCATGGCGTGGCGCTGGCCATTGCTAGCGCAACAGCGATGCCGTTTTGGGGGAGGGCGCAGATGTTCGAACGTCACATCGTCGATTGGGATGATGCCTATGCCAACGGCGCGAACATTGCCGGCAGCGACCGTTGGCCAGCCGCCTGGTCCGAGCCAGCGGCAGCATTCCGCGATGCGCTCTCGGCAGAGAGCCGGGCACGGCTCGACATCGCCTACGGCGACAGGCCGCGCAATCGGCTCGATCTTTTCCTTCCCAAGGCCGCGCCCAAAGGACTGGTGGTGATTATCCATGGTGGTTACTGGCTGGAGACCGACAAGAGCTTGTGGTCGCATCTCGCCAATGGCGCGGTCGGCAGCGGCTTCGCCGTTGCGATGCCCTCCTACACGCTGTGCCCGGACATACGCATCGCAGGCATCGTCCGGGAGGTCGGGGCGGCGATTGGCAAGGCAGCGGCAATGGTTGACGGACCGCTGATGCTGACCGGACATTCGGCCGGCGGCCATCTCGCCACCCGGATGGTGACGACAACCACGCCTCTGGCGCCGGATGTGGCGCGGCGCATACGCCATGTCGTTTCGATTTCAGGTCTACACGATTTGCGTCCGCTCATGCGCACCGGCATGAACAAGGACCTGGCAATCGACGAAGAGGAGGCGCTGGCTGAAAGCCCAGCCCTGCTGCGCCCGATGGATGGCGCCCGCATCACCTGCTGGGCCGGCGGCGGTGAGCGCGCCGAGTTCCTGCGCCAGAATGCGTTGCTTGCCAACATCTGGACCGGCCTTGGCGCCACCACCAGCACCGTGGTCGAGCCCGACCGGCATCACTACGACATTGTCGACGGCCTTGCCGATCCGGCGCATCCGCTGACACAGAGCTTGATCTCGAGCTAGAGCCGAGATCACTTTCTCGTCTGTTATGAACGGCTTGCCTGGAATTCCTCAGCGCAGCATCAAAACGCTGCAAGCCTCGCCCGCGGCTGCTGCAGGGGCAAACGGCGCCCGCACGATCAGCCCGTTGGCGTCGGCCAGCATTCTCAGCATCGAGGAATCCTGAATGCCGAACGGCGTCGCCACCAGCGCGCCGTCATCTTCCCTGACCACGGCTCGGAC